>WQST01000031.1 GCA_009787745.1 Lachnospiraceae bacterium | reverse complement strand
TTGTGACGGCCAAAACAACGCCGATTCCCGCCATTAAAACCGCCATCATATCGCTTCCGCCGACCTCGGAGATACTGAACGACATGACTATGCAGGAAGCATAGACAAACGCGCCGAACCAAATAAAGAACACCAGTGAAAAACGGCTTCTTACTGTGCTTTGTTTTAATTCACGCAAAAAGAGTGTGTCTGTGTTCTGTTTTTTGCCGGGTTTAGCCTTTCGGATTTTCGTTTTGATACTTCCTTTGATAAGTTCCAATACTGGACGTTTCAACTTTCGATAGCTGTATAGCACTGCCATAACGGAAAAAGCCAGCGTGGGAAGAATTACTAAATACACAACCAGCATGGGATTAAAATGGAGCGGAACATCGGGCAGGATGCTGTCGCTTCTCATTGTTCTGTAGAACTCGGGCATAAGAACGAACGCTCCGCCAAAACCGGCAGCGGTTCCGGTAAACACGCTTAAACCGAAGACCCAAAAGTTCCTTGCAACTTTCCAATTTGAATATCCCAACGCTTTCAATATACCAAGTTCGGACTTGTGTACGTCGATATAATGCTTGATATAAAAAAACAACATTATAATCGTGGTCAGCGCGAGAGCGCCGCCGGACACAGCGGCGGTCATATTCCCGGACGAAACGAGTAAGTCATAGACCGTCATGACGTCGGGTTCGGTGATTTGGTCTTTGATTCGAGCCATGTCCATGTTCGAGTTCAGCATTATCGTGCTGACCATCACCGCACAGAAACACATGATGAAGATACCAAACAGTTTGGCGGCGTCCTTTGGTCGAATTATCATGCTCTCACCATCCTATCTCATAAGCAGTTTTTTGTGTATCGTTTCTAAGTGTTTCAACGATTTTACCGCTGTTCATTTTGACGACGGTATTTGCGATTTCCGCTATATTCGCGTTGTGCGTTACCATAATCATAGAAAAACCGCGCTCTTTTTGCAATGCGCAGATGTAGCCTAAAATCTGTCTGCCAGTTTCTTCATCCAACGCGCCGGTCGGCTCGTCCAGAAACAGCACTTGCGGCTTTTTGGCAAGCGCTCGCGCGATGGACACACGTTGCTGTTCTCCGCCGCTGAGTTCGGAAGGGAGTTTATTCAGCTTATCGCCAAGCCCGACCGCTTCTATGATTTCCCGATAACCGTTGTTCCCGACCAAGTCTGCGCCCATTTTTACGTTTTTATCTACGTTTAGATTGGGAAGCAAATAATATTGTTGGAAGATGAAGCCGACCTTTTCTTTCCGAAAGGCGGTCAACGCTTTGTCGGACAGGGCGGCTATATCTAAACCGTTGTATTTAACCGCGCCACTGTCGGGGCGTTCCAAGCCGGAAGCGGTGTGTAGAAGCGTGGATTTCCCTGAACCGGACGCGCCGATCAATACCGTAAAATCTCCGTCACTTATTGTAAGTGACACACACTTCAATGCAACGGTGGCGTTTTCACCTGCACCATATGTTTTCGCGACGTTTGTAATTTCAATCATTTTTGTTTCCCTCGCTCTTTATTTTGATAAGCAACCCCGTGAAAACCTCTGTCAATAGGCAGCTTGTTTCGTCCTCGGTCAAATGACCCACCCCGGTGGCGCACAGACAGGCGATTCCATGTGTAAATATCCACATGGATTGGTACAGTCTGTATGAGAGTTCCCGCGATAAACCGTATGCATTTTCAATAGATGATAAAATCCTGATGCTGTTGCCATCAATAACCGGAAGGACATCAGCGAGCGTCAGCGCGTTTTCTCCGGCTGTCATGAACAAGAGTCCAAACAACTGCGGTTCCTCACGGGCAAAGCGGATATATTGCATCCCGACCCCTTTGAAAGCGGGTGTTTCGGAAAGACCCTTTTCCACATAGCCGTTATACAGCATTTGTGCTGCTGAGATTGTTTCTCTATGCACTTCGTCCATGTTCTGAAACGCCGTAAATATCGGGCGCGAGGAACAACCTAACTCAGCACCCAAGCCTCTGGCAGTCACTCCGGCAATTCCTTCCCGTCGCACTAGGTTCAGAGCGGCGGCTACGACTGCTTCCTTTGTAAATCTTTGTTTTGGCGGAATAATAATCACCTCGATATTGTAACTTATGTTATGCAACACTTGTTATATTATAAAACAGAGCATACTGCTTGTCAAGAGCTTTTCAGAAACATGTTTCGAGCAACAAAATATTTTCACAGTAAATGTAAACCATAATTATTCTTAATGAAAATTGAGGATTAGTCTGCCCGGAACATCTCGCCGTTGTCAAATCCTTGCAATCTCTAAATTGATGTGATAGAATCCATATAGTCAAAAATCAATTAATACTTGCTTCTGATTTTACCGACTTTGATTTCACAGGATTTAATTCAAATATTATATGAAAAAAGGAGTTACCATGACAGATTGTAATGACTTATGTAATAAATTGAAAATCGAATCAACCGAAATAAATATCTATGAAAAAGCAAAAGAATACGCTGTTGACTATATCAAAAATATCGATTCAAGATGTGTTAATCCGACTGATAAGGCTATTGAGGATTTATCATATTTCATTGAGGATTTTCCGGAAAATGGGACGAAAACGCTTGAAATATTAAGATTGCTTAATGAATACGGTTCCCCTGCAACTATCGCGCAAACCGGCGGACGTTATTTTGGATTTGTAAACGGCGGAGCAATTCCCGCCGCGCTTGCGACAAAATGGATTGCCGATGTTTGGGACCAAAACGCAGCTTTAAATGTAATGTCCCCTGTTGCGTCCATTCTGGAAGATATTTGCGAGAGATGGATTGTTGAACTTTTGGGATTGCCGCATGGAACGGCAGCCGGGTTTGTGAGCGGAAGTTCAGCCGCCACATTATGCGGAATTACTGCTGCCAGAAATTATTTGTTAAAAAATAAAGGTTACGATGTTGCAAAGCATGGGCTTTTTAATGCTCCGCCGATAAGAGTTGTATTAAGTGAAGAAGCTCATTCTACTGTTTTTAAAGCCCTGTCTATATTAGGGTTAGGAAGCGAGAGAATCGAAAAAGTAAAATCAGATAATCAAGGACGAATAGATTATACTCAAGTTCCTCCGCTTGATAATAATACATTGTTAATTTTGCAAGCGGGAAATGTTAATACCGGTGCGTTCGATAATTTTGACGTGCTTTGTAAGGAAGCAAACGAAAAGGGTGCATGGGTGCATATTGACGGAGCGTTTGGATTATGGGCGGCTGCTTCAAATGAATTTTCCAATCTGACTAAATCGCTTTATTTAGCGGATTCATGGTCTACTGATGCACACAAAACGCTCAATGTTCCGTATGATTGTGGGATAATATTATGTAAAAACCGAAAAGCCTTAACAGACGCTTTGCAAATGGAAGGTTCATATATCATTTATAGTGAAAAACGTGATAATTTACTTTACACAATGGAAATGTCAAGAAGGGCGAGAGGTATAGAACTTTGGGCGGCTTTGAAATCTCTGGGAAAAAACGGGATAAAATTATTAGTTGATAATCTCCGCGAAAAAGCATGGTATTTTTCCGAACAGTTAAAAAACAGTGGGTTTGAAATATTAAATGATGTTTGTTTTAATCAAATCAATGTGTATGTTGGGGATGATAACATTACGCAAAATATTATTCAAATAATACAAAAATCCGGCGTGTGTTGGTGCGGCGGAGCTAAAAGAGCCGGAAAGTCTTTTATAAGAATAAGTGTTTGTTCTTACAAAACTACTTATGATGATATTGATATGTCTGTCAAGGCGTTTGTTGAAGCAAGAAGTAAAATTTATAATATTTGAAAATAAGTATAAACGGTATCAAACGGCCGGCGGATAAACCGAACAAATTTTATATTTTCAATGAAATGATATTTTATGGGAGGCATAATAATGGGCTATGCGGTGGTAGGATATTTTGACGAAGTTTCAGATAGAATAATAAAATCTTTGTGGCATGGTATGGCAGATTCAGATATATGTGATTATTTAATTAGTTCTGATAATAATCCACACATTAAATTCGCAATGTATAATGAATTGGAAATAGAAATTATCAAAGATAGTCTAATGTTACTCACTAAACAGATAAATAAGATACCATTACATTTTAAAACATTTAGCTTTTATCCTAATGATAAGCCATTTATTTGTATTGATGTTGCAGTTTCAATCCCAATACTTACATTACATGAAAAAGTTCAAACTGCTTTTGAGAAGTATGCTTTAAGTGATAATAACGTATATTTTAGACAAGGAATATGGAAACCTGACTGTCAACTGACACTTCCCTTAGATAAATTAAAGCTCGTTAACGCCATAAACTATCTATCCGAAATGAAATTACCTTTTAACGGAATATTAGAACAAATTGGATTAATTGAATTCCACCCGGCAAAGCAACTTTTTTCATATGAGCTTTTATAGTCGTATGATTATAGCATTAACGGTATCAAACGGCTTCGCGGATAAACCAAACAAAATTTATGATAATAAGAAGTTGGAAAGTATAAAATGGTAAGCTTTAAGAATAGTAAATGGGCAAATCAAATAATTGATTTACAAAAAGACGATGGTTCATGGGGATATTTCCATACGTTAAGCGAGCAAAAAAAATCTCCTCTAACCACCGAACAAGCTTTACGCAGATTATCTATTCTCGGATATACATTTGATGATAAACCAATTCAAAAAGCGATTTCGTATTTAAGTGACTGTCTTACGGGAAAATGTCAAATTCCGGACAGACGTGAAAAACTTCACGATTGGGATATTTTCACCTCTTTAATGCTTTCGGCATGGATTCGCAGATTTACAAACGATAACCCCACAGCAAACAAAACGGCAGAAAAATGGGCGAGTGTGATTAGTTCAGCTTTCGTCGGTAATGAATATAATCACGATAAATACGTCAGTGCTTATCATGATATTTTGGGAATGAAACCTAATGGCGGCAGATTGATAGATTTCGTAAATTTCTATCCCATATCACTCACATCGGATATGTATAGCAAAGAAAATGAAAGAAAAATATTTGATTATATATTAAACAAGAATGACGGGATTTATTATATATACAACGAAATTTTATCCGTCTCTCCGCTTGAATTTAATTCTAAAAAAGCAAGCCGTTATATCAGTGCGATTGAACTGTTATCCGCATATAAAAAGAGTCTGTGTAAATTAGATTTTGTACGCACTTGGATAATGAGCCATCAAAACGAAAACGGAAAGTGGGATATGGGCGGGAGCGTAAACGATAAACTTTATTTTCCGCTTTCCGATTCGTGGCGGTGTAGGGAAACACGGGAAAATGATTGTACTTATAGGATAAATTCGCTGTTACAAAAATTAGGCTCTTAATTTTTCGCACATTATAATCAGAACGGTATCAAACGGCTCGGCGGATAAACTGAACAAAATTTATAAATGAGAGGTTATCATGTATCCAATTTTAGAAACAGAAAGACTTTTTTTATCACCATTACAAGAAAGCGATTTTGACGGAATGTATAAATTATATTCCGATGAAACCGTAATTTCTGATACGGAAATGAATTTATATACCGACCCTGTGAAATTCAAAAAAGATTTAATAGTAATGATAAGAAATCAAAATATTATGACAATCAGATTAAGAAAAACTGATGAATTTATAGGGTTTATCGGTTGTCACCAGATAATTGACAAGAAAAAGTGTGCGGTTAAACATTCGCAAATATGGACGGCATTGTTACCGGAGTATTGGGAACAGGGGTACTGTACCGAAGCAACTAAAAAACTACTTTATTTTGTTTTTGTCGGTATTAAATCGCCTTGGATTTGTGCAAACCAATTTCAAACAAACCCTACGGCGGGAAAAGTGTTGAAAAAATGCGGATTCAACTTACACGCAATATATAAAATGGATAATAAGCCTTATGACCAATATCGTTACACTCAAAAAGATTATATAAAAGATAATCCCGAAGCCGAAAAAGATACCTACGATTATATTTTCCCGATTAAGAAAAGCCCTTATAATTACGAAAACCCGATAAGAACGATTGACGGCATTACATACATTGAACAGCCGACAGGATATTTATGCGGTCAGTCTGTAATTGCAATGCTTGCGGGTGTTTCGGTCGATGAAGTCATTGATGTTATGTTAAACGATAAGGGGACGGCAGTGTCGGAAATAGGTAATACTTTGTTTTATTATGGAATTAAGCACAATAAAAAAAGAACTCCCGCTACTAACGATACTCCCTTACCCGAAATTTGCATATTAAGCATGAAATTACCGGGATATGGGCATTGGTCGCTTTTTTATAAGGGGAAATATTACGACCCCGAATTTGGGGTGGCGGATAAATTACCCGAAAAAGCTGTATTAAAGTATTATTGGGAAATCTTTAATTAACGTAACGTTATAAGCACTAACGGTATCAAACAAACAGAGTTATCGGCATTGTGAGTTTTTCCCGTAAATCAAAAACAATAGAGGAACCGCAAATATTTTCACCTGAAAGAGAAAGCGAAATAAAAAATAAATTACTTTTATGTACCGACAGGCAATGCACTCGCAAAAGATATAGTTTTCATTACAGATATGACGATTATGTAAGTGAATCAGAGGAAAGTAACTGTCCTTGCTGTAATAACGAGCCACAACCTGACGGCTTGAAAGATATTACCGAATTAGAATATTCGTGGGTTACGGCGGAGCGCAAGGCACAAGGACGGTTATTCGGGAAATGTCATGTGCTATCAAAAAAGCACTATGTTCATCTTTTTGAAATGCCTAAAGATGATTTAACTGGATTTATGGGTGATGTGCAAAAAGCGGCGAGAGCATTACAAGAAGTAACAGGAGCGGTAAAAATTAATTATGAAATTCACGGAAACACAGGAGCTCATTTACATTGTCATTTATTCCCCCGTTATATTGATGATGATTTTCCAAGTGCGCCTATTGATTATAGAGTGACCGAGCCATCGCCGTATGAAAGCGAAGAAGAATTTCAATGGTTCTTTAATAAAATGCAGGAAAAACTTAGTGGGATTTAAGTACACGTTATAAGCATATAAGGAATCAACAATTACATCAAACAACACAAATCGCTACCGGCTTTAACAGTCGGGGGATTTTCCATAAAAAACATGGTATAATTGAAAGTACGCAAGGTAGATTGCGTGAATTTTATATTTTCGACAGGAGAAATATATGAAATTAATAATCATATTCGGAGCAGGTGCCGTAGGCAAAATGACTGTCGGACAGGAATTGATGAAGATAACGGATTTACGGCTTTATCACGGTCACATGGACATAGAGCCTGTTATTGAAATTTTCGGATACAGAAATGGCGAAGCGTGCCGAAAAATCCGGGAAGTCATTTTTGAGGAATTTGCGAAAAGTGATTTATACGGAATGATTTTTACATTCATGTGGTCGCTTGACAGTCAATCAGACGGGGAATATCTCGACAGTCTTGTTGATATTTTCCGACGCGACGGTGCGGATATTTATTATGCGGAGTTAGTCGCTCCGCAAGAAATCAGGCTGGAGCGCAATAAAACAGAAAACCGCCGGAAGCATAAGGCATCAAAACGCAATATTGAATTTTCAACGAATCTTATACTCAACGAAGATGCAAAACACCGCTTAGTAAGTCGTGACGGGGAGATTAAATTCGAGAACTATATTAAGATTGATAATTCTGACCTTTCACCTGATGTTGCAGCAAAAATGATAAAAGAAAAGTTTTCGTTATAACTCCACAGTATAAGCAAAATTAACATTTCAATACAGAAGAACTACGAGGGTGGTATTTATATAATACGAAGGACAGGTATATAATGAACAAAGAGACTTACAAAGAATATGAAAAATATATGCTTTCGCAAATGAATGATAGTGCGCATGATTGTCAACATATTTATCGTGTTCTGTATACTGCGCTTAATATTGCTGAAAGTGAAAATGACGTTGACATGGACATATTAATTACTGCCTGTCTGTTACACGACATCGGCAGGCAAAAACAGTTTAATGACCCGCTTATATGTCATGCGACAGAGGGTGGGAAGATGGCTTATAGCTATTTGATAACAAAAGGTTGGAGTGATAGTAAAGCAAATCATGTAAAGGAATGTATCAGAACACACAGATACAGAGCAAATAATCCGCCCGACACTATAGAAGCAAAAATATTATTTGATGCGGATAAAATAGATGTTTCCGGTGTTATGGGAATCTCAAGGACAATTCTTTATAAAGGGCAAACCAACGAACCATTATACTATGTAAACAGCGAAGAACAAGTAATATATGAAAATGGCGATTCGTTTATTCAAGAGTATAATTATAAATTGAAAAATATTTATGATAAATTTTATACTAACCGTGGTAATGAAATCGCAAAGCAAAGGCAAAAAGCAGCTGTGAATTTTTATAACTGTATGCTTGATGAAATCGAAACTACATATAAACAGGGGAGAATGAATTTGAACAACGCATTATTATAAACTTCGCCTAATAAGCATAAACGGTATCAAACGGCTTGGCGGATAAGCCGGACATATTTTATATTAGGTGGTAGTGGCGATATGGAAAACTTTAATATAATGGCAAAGGACTATGATACTAAAAGGAGAATTGATAGGGCTTCCGTTGTATCTGAAGAAATTCGATTACATGTAGTTGATGGAAAAATAAAATCAGCCCTTGAATATGGCTGTGGAACAGGTCTTGTAGGGATGAATTTGATAAAAGATTTTAAAACATTATTTTTTATGGATTCATCTATAAACATGATTGAACAAGTCAAACAGAAATTAAATGTTTTAAACAAACCGACAGATACTGCGATATGTTGTGATTTCATAGAAAATACACCAAAATATATTAAGATTGATTATATTTTTTCATCGCTGGTTATACATCATATTAAAGATACAGAGAATATTTTATCTCGATTTTTTAATATGTTGCATGATGAAGGGAAGTTATTAATAGTAGACTTAAATACTGATGATGGGAGTTTTCACGCAAATCACTCTGACTTTAACGGATACAATGGATTCGAACAATCAACTCTTGTCAAAGTGGTAGAAAAAGCAGGTTTTAAGAATGTTAATTCCAAAACATTTTATCATGGAAGCAAAGTGGCTAATGGAAATGATAAACCATATTCTCTTTTCATTTTAGATGCAATGAAATAACACGATAGTATAAGTATTAAAGATATCATACAACTTGGCGGATAACCTGAAAAAAAATATATAAGGTGGGGGTAAAATAAATTTATGGCTGATATGTTGGTAAAATTATATGACATTGAGTTTAAATTTAACAATCAATTAACGACCAATGGCATAACAGTAAAAAACGCCTGTATTGTTAATAAAAATATCATTCTTGATTTTGTGAAACAAAATTTTGAAGATGAACAATCATGGGTGAATGAATGTGAATATGCTTTATTTAATAATCCGATTAGTTGTCATATAGCAGTAAAAAACAAGGAAATTATCGGATTTTCTTGTTATGATGCTACTGCGAAGGGGTTTTTCGGTCCGATGGGTGTAAAAGAAAATTATCGGAAACAAGGTGTTGGGCTTGAACTTTTATTAAGGTCATTATTATCTATGAAAGAAAGCGGTTATGCTTACGCTGTTATTGGTTGGCCTGTGCGTAAAGCAATAGATTTCTATATAAAGAATGTAAATGCAGTCATAATTGATGATTCACCGCCAAATAAAAGTATATACAAAAATTCCATAGCGCAAGAATAATTCTTCTTTTAATGACACATAAAAATTTGCATTTTCGGAGGTTTGTCATGTTTGAAGCTATAGGTACAGTAAAATCAAATGCAACGGAAAAAGTTGACCACAACTGGGGTGATATTGTTTCAGAAATAATTATTAAAGAGGAATTGCAAATCGGATTAAAAGGTCTTGAAGATTTTAGTCATGTGATTATTATTTATCATCTAAGTGAAGCAAGTTTTATAAAGGAAAAGCATTTAACAAGAAAACCGCAAGGGCGTGATGATATGCCAACTGTCGGAATTTTCTCGCAACGGGCAAAGGACAGACCAAATGCAATAGGGGTTACTTCGGTGAAATTGCTTTCGATAGAACAAAATATTGTTAAAGTTCAAGGACTCGATGCAATAAACGGAACACCAATATTAGACATAAAGCCCTATTACCCGCAATACGATATGAAAGAAAATGCTACCGTACCGGAATGGGTAAATGTACTTATGGCCGATTATTTTTAACTACATCTGATAAGCATAACGGTATCAAACGGCTCGGCAGCACAGATAAGACGAACATATTTTACATTTGTAGGGAGAAAATGATTATGTCTAAAATTGTACCATTCTTAACTTTTGCGGGGCAAGCTGCTCAAGCGATGGCATTATATGAAAAGGCTTTTGGTGCGAGGGTCAAAGAAAGACTGACCTATTCTGATATGAACCCGGCAGATGCCATAAGTGAAGTAAAAGACGAACACAAAGATTTCATCGGGTACTCGGAACTTGTGATTGGCGGACAGATTATTTCGCTGTACGATGATAGTAATGCAGCGGAAAACCCCACAGCGGTTTCAGGTAACGTCTGTTTAACAGACTTATTGGTGCATTTTGATTCTGATGATGAATTGAAAGAGGCTTACGATATATTGTCCGAGGGTGCAACGATTATCGCACCATTGTACACTCAAACATACTGCTCCTTGACTTGCGCCTTAATTGATAAGTTTGGGGGGCGTTGGCAACTAATGAGCGGGTACAAGGGATAGAATGATTTATACCAGAGAATAAGTATTAACGATATCATACAGCTTGACGGATAAACCGAACAAATATTATAATTACAAATAAATCAAAATAATTCTAAATAAATGCAAGCAAAGGCGATTGTAAAAAAATGATATGTAATGTTATGGATATTCCCGTAAATTACGAGGAATACGGTGAAGGAAAGCCCATTTTATGTATACATGGGTATAGTGTAGACCACCGTTTGATGAGCGGTTGTTTAGAGCCTGTTTTTGAGAATATACAGGGTTATCGCAGAATTTACATTGATTTACCGGGCATGGGAAAAACCCCGTCGGATAAGTGGATTAAAAACAGTGATAATATGCTTGAAGTTGTCAGCGGGTTTATAAACGCAGTAATTCCGAATGAGAATTTTCTTATTGCGGGGGAATCTTACGGCGGGTATCTGACGTTGGGGCTTTTGCACAACAAACGCGAAAGAATTGACGGCGCGTTGTTTATCGCCCCGCAGTTAAAATCGTGGATTATAAATAATATCGAGAAGGAAAAGCTTCCGAAGCCGCAATTATTATGGATTGCCGACAATATGCCTACGGAGGAAGAAGACTCTGAGGTAAAAGAGTTTTTGAATTTTGCGGTTATAGCGACTAAGGAAATTTTTGAGAAAAACAAAGAGCAAGTTCTTTGTGGTATTAAAATTGCCGATAATGATTTTCTTTACAATTATTTCGACGGCTCGTACAATCACAATTTTGAAGCAGCTTTGCGGATTATGGAATACGAAAAGCCAACTTGTATTATTACGGGTAGACAAGACCATGCTGTTGGTTATTTAGACGCTTTTGAAATGTTGAAGCGTTTTCCGCGTGCTACTTTTGCTGTTATGGACTGCGCAGGGCATAATTTGCAAATAGAAAACGAGAATATTTTTAATCAGATGGTTGCGGATTGGATTAAAAGAATAAATTGTAAATTTCCTTAGAGTTTATTCCGTATTTCAATTTTTTAATCTGCTTCAAAATCTCACGGCACTTGAAAACATTCAGACCGCGATGATGTTTGGAAAAGCTTCTCATAAAGAACAGAAAGAAAAAGCAGAAGAACTTTTGAAGTGCTTTTAATAAAAAGCAAAATGATAATTAATTACTTTACACAAAGTATATTATTCATGATATAATGACGTTAGACAGGAGGAAAAATCAACATGACAGACATACAAGAATTATTACCATTCATAATCCCATTAGTCATAATTCAATTCGGGTTATTTGCCGCTGCAATAATCCATATTTTGAGACATAACACCTACAAAGCGGGAAACCGCGTGATGTGGGTTCTCGTGTCGTTCATTTCCATAATCGGACCTGTGCTTTATTTCACAATCGGTAAGGGGGATGAATAATGTATGCTTTAATTCAACTAATATAAAGGAAAATATTCATGCGGGGTCTGGCATTAGAAGGCGGCGGCGCAAAAGGTGCGTATCACATCGGCGTCGTCAAGGCATTAATCGAAAACGGGTATGAATTTGACGGATTCGTCGGGACTTCAATCGGGTCTGTCAATGCGGCGGCACTTGCGCAAAATAATTTCGCAGGGGCTTATGAACTGTGGATGAATATCTCATTAGAGCAGATCTTTGACGATGAGGAAATCCGCGTCCTCAATCATATTGATTCAAACGGCTTGAAACTCAGCCCCGAAACTACCGCCGAATTAAAATCAATGATTAGAAAAATCCGTCACGGCGGTTTCGGAACCGAGCGGATGCGCGAATTTCTTGAAGCTAATATCGACGAAACCAAAGTCCGCACCTCGAACAAAGACTATGGTCTTGTCACCTTATCCATAAAAGGGCGCAAACCTTACGAACTCATGCTGGACGACATCCCTCATGGACAGCTTATTAATTATATTATCGCAAGCTCTTCTTTCCCGGGCTTACGCCCGCAAGCGATTGGCGAGGACAAATTTATCGATGGCGCTTTTTATGATAATTGCCCTTATCGGCTTTTGCTTAACTTAGGGTATGACGAAATCATTGCGGTTCGGACGAACGCTTTTGGAATTTTTCGCAAAACAAAAGACCATGAAAAAGTAAAAATCATCGCCCCGCAAAAAAATCTCGGCGGTTTCATGGCCTTTTCACCCGAAAAAAGTGCGGTGAATATTGAACTCGGCTATAATGACGGTCTGGAGTTCATCAGAAATCACCATACTTAGCAATCGCCATCCGCACAAGTTCATCCAAACGAATCTGGTCGGATTTCGATATATCGGTAAAAATTACCGCATACATATGTAACTGCTCCTCTAAACCGCGATCAACCTTTATCACACCCTTAAGCTTAACGCTAATCGGCACAACAATCGTTATCTTCGTGTCGATTTCTAAATTAAACCATAACTCATGCCCGGGCTCATAAACATTGTCTGTCAGGAAAAGTAACCCGCCCGCGGCTATATTCGGTACTTTTACTTTCTGCCATACTTTTCCGTCCTCACTAATCTTCGCGTTAACCGAAAAATTATTAGTACGCACGTAATCCCTCTTGGTATATCCCTGCTCTACACTCATATGATAACCCTCCATACCTACTGAACTGCCCTTTTCATACTACTATTTTACCATGTCTTTCAAATAGTTACAACAAATTTTTTGTTAATATTAATTTTATTATATTATAAACTGCAAAATAAAAGTACTTCCGCGCATTCTTTCAACAATAAAAGAATCGGGGGCAATAAGATTAACTTTTCGCACCCGATTCTTAATAATAGTGACAAATCAGACTAACTTCTTTCTACAAAAGTCGCGCATAAAGTACCGCTTGGCGCATGGGCATTATTACCGCAGATATCGACACGTTCAGCGATGCATTTGTAATTACTGTTGTAAGTACAATTCATCGCTTCGCAATCGATGTTGATGGTTTTGCTGGGATGCTCGATTGAGTTAGTGAACGAATCATTATTGCGCTCGCTAAAGCTCTCACAACATGTATCTTCGTCACAATCAGCATGTGACCCCCCGACTAAAATATCACCTTTACAACAGCAATCTACCTTGTTAAAAGTGCAATTAGTTACAGTACAATCCAGTTGAGACATGTGTTACCTCCTATGAGAAATTTGTTAGTAGTATTGGCTTGAAATGACGAGTTTATACATTCCATTCAACTTTACACAAATTTTACATAAATCTGTCTTTGAATTTTACAATCATCAGGTATTCTTGATTTAGCTTAAGCAAAACCATCAACATTTCACTGAAAGGGAAAAAAATGAAAAAGAAATTAGTTATTATACTTACCTTATTAGCCGCAACTTTAACCGCCTGCTCAAGTAACGCCGCCGAAAGCGGCAGCAGCTTTAATCAAAGCAATGATATCTCCGTCGTCTCCCGTGAAGACGGCAGCGGCACACGCGGAGCATTTATCGAATTATTAGGCGTCGAAGAAAGAGATGCCGACGGCAACAAGAAAGACAGAACCACTTTAGAAGCCGTTATCGCCGACAAAACCGCCGTCATGATGACAAATGTCGCCAACGACCCTTACTCAATCGGTTATGTCTCAATGGGATCATTAAATGACACCGTCAAAGCATTAGAAATCGACGGCGCAAGTGCAACCGTCGAAAACATCAAAAATGGCAGTTACAAAGTTCAGCGCCCTTTTAACATCGCTACCAAAGGTGAAGCAACAGGCCTCGCCAAAGACTTCATTGATTTCATCCTCTCAGCCGAAGGCCAGGCTGTCGTCGGCGGAAAATGTATCGCCATTGATAATATGCCCGCCTACGCAGGAGATAAACCGTCAGGAAAAATTACTGTCGGCGGTTCCTCATCAGTCGCTCCCGTCATGCAGGACTTAATTGAAGCATACCGCCTGATAAACCCTGATGCCGAAATCGTTTTAGACGAAACCGATTCCAGCGCCGGCATGAATGACGCCATCAACGGAACCTGTGACATCGGTATGGCAAGCCGTGCCTTAAAAGACAGCGAACTTGAACAATTAAACGAAATCATGATCGCCATCGACGGTATCGCCGTAATTGCCAACAAAAGCAACCCTATCACAGGACTTACCTCAGGACAAGTTAAAGATATCTACATTGGGGAAATTACCAAATGGAGCGGAATCAAATAATGATAAAAGCAAAAGAACAAATCATGCGCGCTGTCTTCATCATCTCAGCCTTCACTGCCATTCTGGCAGTGGGGCTGATTTGCGTATTCCTATTCGCAGGCGGGCTGCCTGTTATGGGAAAACTCGGTGTTTTCGATTTCTTATTCGGAACCGAGTGGCGCCCCACCGACACACCGCCGTCGCACGGTATTTTTCCGATGATTGTCGGCAGTTTGTATGTCACCGCGGGAGCGATCCTGTTCGGTGTCCCGATCGGAATATTTTCCGCGGTTTTTATGGCCAAAGTCTGCCCGAAACCCTTACATAAAGTATTGAAACCGTCGCTTGATTTATTAGCGGGGATTCCCTCCGTCGTATACGGCTTTTTCGGCATGATGATTATCGTGCCGTTGGTCAGGGAAATCTTCGGCGGCAATGGTTCGAGTATCCTGACTGCTTCGATTCTTTTGGGTATCATGATTTTGCCGACCGTTATTACTATTAGTGAAACTTCTTTAAGAGCCGTTCCGCAAGAATTATATGAAGGTGCGGTCGCGCTGGGGGCAAGCCGCGAGCGGGCAATGTTCGGTGTGATTCTGCCTGCCGCAAA
>WQST01000030.1 GCA_009787745.1 Lachnospiraceae bacterium | reverse complement strand
TTATTTTATGTTGGGATTGCCGACGGAGACGGAAGAAGATATTCTGGCCATCGGTGATTTGGCGAACAAAATTGCCGCGGAATATTATGAAGCGGTGCCGAAAGAAAAGCGGAATGGACGTGTGCAAATCGGCGTCAGTACTTCGTTTTTTATCCCGAAGCCATTCACGCCCTTTCAATGGGCGAAGCAAGATACGAAAGATGAGTTTCTAAGTAAAGCGTATCTGACGAGGAAGGGGATTCATGCACAGCTTAATCAAAAGAGTATTAAGTATAGTTGGCATGAAGCGGATATCAGTATTTTGGAATGTGTGATGGCAAGGGGCGACAGACGGCTTGCGGATGTTATCTTGTCGGCATATCAAAGCGGTGCGATGTATGATGCTTGGAGTGAACATTATCATCATGATTTATGGATGGCGGCTTTTTCCGAGCATAATGTTGATATTGATTTTTACACAACGCGTAATCGGGCGGATGATGAAGTTTTTCCGTGGGATTTCATTGACCCCGGGGTTACGAAGGAATACCTGTTAAGGGAATGGAAAAAGGCGCAAGCGGAGAGTATCTCGCCGAATTGCCGCAGTGCTTGCCAAGGTTGCGGTACGTGTAGATCATTCTAAGACTTGATAAAACCAAGTCTAAGAATGATTAAAACTACACGCGGTTAATATTGAGCGAAGGAGTATGCAATGAAATTACGAGTTAAATTCGCCAAATATGGTGCGGTAAAGTTCATCGGGCATTTGGACTTGATGCGCTTTTTCCAAAAAGCGGTTCGCCGTGCGGGGATTGATATCGCTTATTCGGGCGGTTATAGTCCGCATCAGGTTATGTCATTCGCATCACCCTTGGGGGTGGGGCTTTTAAGTAATGGGGAATATTTCGATATTGAGGTTAATTCTGCCTATGATATGCGAAAGCGGGATGATATCTTCAAAAAATGTGATGGAAATGAAATAATTTCATCAGAGATAACGGATATAAAAATGCGCTTGGCGGAACAAATGGTTGACGGGCTTGATATATTGGATATATCCCCTTTGGATGAAAACGCAGGTAATGCGATGGCAAGTGTGGCGGCGGCTTTATATACGGTTTCATTTGCTCAAAGTAGCACCTTACCTGTTGACTGGACGAGTCAATTCGGTCAATTCCTGCAAAGTTCGGCGATTATTTACACTAAGCGTACCAAAAAGGTAGTGCGGGAAATTGATTTGAAGCCGCTGATATATAAAGCGGTGATTAATGCGGATAATAGCGGTATCAGCTTGCTTATCAATGCTTCAAGTGCTGATAGCATTAAGCCGCAATTCGTGATTGAAGCTTTTATTGACTATATCGGTCAATCGGATTCGCCTTTAAACTTGATTATTTGCCGTGAAGAAATTTACACGAACATCGGAACGGGCGAAAAGCCTGATTTTATACCGCTTATTGCATGAATCTAAAACCAATGTCATTCTGAGCAGCATTTTGGGTATCGGTCATATTGGGATTCACTCACAGCATATTAAGAAGTTAGATGAAAGGATTCGCCCATGCCAAATAATAAATACACATCTTTTATAGCATCCGCCGCTGTTATCATAATACCTCTGCTTTTATTTTTTGCCATGTGCTTGCCGTTAAATCACAGCGAAGCAGAAGTGAACGAAGGTACGCTTGATTTAAGTACTGAAAATATAAAAGGGCGGATTTTTGCCCTTAACGGTGATTGGAAAATGGTTTACGGCGAATTACTTATGCCCGGCGATTTCCCTGAAACCGCACCAACGATCCCTGTCCCGGCGGATTGGAGTTCACAGGATTTCCCCCCTCTGGGAGCGGCGACGTATCGGTTTACCGTATCGGTCACGGATACCGGCGTCCCTTACATGCTGATGATTAATTCCGTATCCAGCGCGTATGCATTGTGGGTGAACAGCGAGCTTCTTCACACCGAAGGGATTCCGGCGGTGAATGCGGAGCGGACAGTATCACAACATAGTAACGCCCTTGTTCCGTTATTCGCCGAAAATGGTACAATAGATATTGTTATACATGTAAGCAACTACGAATTTTATTCGGGCGGGATTACAGGAACGGTCTTCTTTGGCGAAGCGGATGCGATCCAGAAATATTTTATCCGTACCCGCATGATGTACGCCCTTTCCCTCGGTTGTATTCTTTTGGCGGCTTTTTATCATTTGCTGTTATACCTGTTTCGCCGGCAAGAAAAAGCGTATATACTTTTTTCCTTGATGTGTTTTTTGTGCTTTGTCCGCTTCTTAGTTGAGACAGACGGGCTAAACCAATATTTTGCGGTGATTTCCGATGCCATGCTTGATATACGGATATATATGACCTTGCTTGCCTTACACAGCGCCGCGATTGCGTTATTCGCACTGTATATTTTTGCACGGAATTTTCTTATTAAGTATAAAGTTCATGCCGCCGTTATTTCGGTGTCGTTAGGGTTAATATTTTGGTTTATGCCAATCAATAAACCCTATTCTACGATATTTGCAACCGTCCTGATATTAGTTTTATTAATTTTTTCAATTATCAAATCCGCGCTCTCGCCTGTATTACGCGAAAATCCGTGGACAAGGCTTTATTTTATTTCCTTGTTTATCTTTATGGCCGCCGGAATGACGAAGACGTTTTCGGGGATTTATCTTTATATGCCCGGCCTTGTGTCCAATTTGTTTATGATCCTTTCTCAATGTCTGTTGTTGTCGCATAGTTATTCCCGCGCTTTTTCGCTGGTAGAGGAAACCAATTCCAATCTTGAGAATATCGTCGAAGAACGCACGAAAACCTTACAGGCGACCCATAATGCGATGAAAGAGTTAATCGGGAATATGTCCCACGATTTAAAGACACCGCTATCGGTTATGAGCGTCAATCTCGAATCCTTATCAAGTCTCGCCGAAACAAAGAGCGATAGCAAATACCAACAACATGTAAGGGTCGCATACCAAAAAAACCTTGATTTACAACGCCTTATCCAAAACTTATTCGAAATCAGCCGTATTGAAACTAATCGTAATATCTACTCGGTCAAGTCAGAATCATTGCTCCGGCTGTTGGCACGGGTTAAGGAAAGATATGATGATTTTTTGGAGGATAAGGACATCGCTTTTGAAGTGACTTCGGGCGAGGACACCGGAATCAATATTGACCCGAATAAAATTTGGAGTGTTTTTGATAACATTATCTATAACTCGGTCCGTTATACCGAAAGCGGAGGAATTATTACGATTGTCGCCGAAACGTTTAATGATTTAGTAAATGTAACAATAACCGATACGGGCTGCGGAATAGCGGAAGAACATCTTCCCCGTATTTTTGAACGGTTTTATAAGGTGTCCGCCGCCCGTAACGAAAAGGACGGCGATAGCGGGCTTGGATTGTTTATTGTCAGGAGTATCATGGAGGGTTGCGGCGGCAGTGTTACGGCGGCGAGTGAGGTAGGTAAGGGAACTGCTGTTGTATTGACTTTTAAAACCAATTCTCTAAGATAAAAAGGGAAGAATTTTCAGATTTTTAGAAAAACGCACAAAATTATATACAGTCTTACAAAATTATTCCAAATTAAATAATGAAATTGCATTTTTCGAGGAAATGAGTTATAGTATACGAAGGCTTATGCTCCTAGTCTGAGGATAGACTTGAGTATCTGTAAATAACATCTAAAGGGAGAGATTCGTATTATGATTAAGAACATGAAAATCAGGAACAAACTAATGGGAGGATTTGCCATACTTTTGATTTTAATGGTTTTCCTCACCGGATTCGGTGCAGTCAATATTATCACCGTTGATACGGAATATTCGTATACATTGGTATCTCCGGTGGATCGCTTGCAAACACTATATCAAATGGAAATTGAGTTTATGGACGCCAGGCGAATCTTAAACCGCAGCGGTTTATTAATGAGCGACCCGACCGACCCTGTGGGGAAGGTTGAAGGTATGGCGGTGCAAGCGAATGAATCAAGGCAACGTCTGAATGCCATTTTTACGAAATACCGTGACAATGTCAATGCGGATGATCGGCTTTCGGCAACAGAAGCAAGCGGACTTTTAGGTGAAATAGGCAATATGGAAAAAGAAATGTTTGCTTTTTATGATACCTATCTGACCGATATAATAAAATACGCCATCGTCGCTAATGATGCTGAGGTTAACCGCATCGCCAACGAAAGTGCGCAAAGTACGCAGAAGATCGATACGATGTTCTTGTCATTAATCGCCTCAGCAGAGAAGGTTCTCGAGGTTACGAGTACCGAACTTACCTCTCAGTCATGGATGACAACATATACCCTTATCATCATAGCTGTTGTTGGTTTTATCATCAGCATATTTATAGCCCTCATAATTTCAGGGCTAATTACAAAACCGCTTAAAATTACCGAAGATGCCGCCAATAAAATTGCCGATGGCGACTTAACCGTCAAAATTCCGCAAAACTTACTTGACCAAAAAGAAGAACTCGGCGCCTTGGCCCGTAATATTGAGTCCATGAAAGAAAGCCTTTTAGGCACGGTTTCAGGCATTAAAAATTCCGCCGAAACTTTGAGCAATGCCGTTGACAATACCAATTCGACATTAAAAAATTTGAGCGATTGCACCGCCGATACTTCAGCGGCGACCGAGGAACTAAGCGCAGGAATGGAAGAAACAGGAGCCAGTGCCGAGGAAATGAATGCCACCGCTTCCGAAATCGAAAGAGCAGTTGAGACAATTGCCGAAAAAGCTGAAGACGGCGCTTCTAAATCAGGAGAAATCAACAACCGTGCGACCGAACTCGGTAAAAGTGTCAATGATTCAATCAGTAAATCAAACAATATTTTTAATGATATCAAAAAGGCATTGGAAAAAGCCTTGGAAGAATCCAAAGCGGTTGACGAAATCAATGCGCTGGCTGATGCGATTTTAGGTATCACCAGCCAAACCACCCTTCTTGCTTTAAACGCCTCTATTGAAGCGGCCAGAGCAGGGGAAGCGGGGCGCGGGTTTGCCGTTGTTGCTAATGAAATCAGTGCTTTGGCGGATAATTCCAAAAATACGGTTACGCAAATTCAAGCTATCACAAAGATCGTTATGGCGGCAGTTAACGCCCTTGCTACCAGTTCAACCAACTTACTGAATTTCGTTTCAGCTGATGTAATGAAAGACTACAACGATATGTTGCAAGCCGCCGAGTCCTATACTAATGACTCCATTTATATCAGTGATATGACCAGCGATTTAAGCGCCACGTCCGAGGAACTGCTTGCTTCGATTCAAGTTTTAATGCGGGCAATTAATGAAGTAGCCTCCGCCGCGCAAGAAGGCGCCAAGACAACCAGCAGCGTTGCCGAACAAGTCAATGATATTACCGATAATACCGGCATCATTTCCAATAACATTAAGGACACGGAAAATTCCACCGCAGAACTGGTTGATTTGGTCAGACACTTTAAGATTTAAGAAAATTTCGTGCTTGACACTCTGTAGAGGAGATGTTATATTTTTATAGTATGCCGCATAACGAGGTCTTAAGTATATCTGTTTTTTATTAAGGTATCGCCATAGTTAGCGAGTAAAACCGGTTGGTTTGTTACTGACGAAGGAGCCGGTTAGAGTAGGAGGTACCATTATGTATGCTATTATAGTAACAGGCGGAAAACAGTACAAGGTTTCCGAAGGCGATATCATCAATATTGAGAAGCTTGAGACAGAACCGGGCAAGACTGTAACGTTTGACAATGTTTTGGCTGTTAGCGATAAAGAACTAAAGGTAGCGGGTGATGTCGCGGATGCTACCGTAACCGCAACGGTTATGGAACAGGGACGTGACCGCAAGGTAATTGTATATAAATACAAACGTAAAACAGGCTATCATAAAAAGCAAGGTCACAGGCAATCATATACAAAAGTTAAGATCGATAAAATTAGTGTGTGAAGAATACTCACGTAAGATGAGGTCTGTCAATGACGAACATTATTATCAAGAAGACGGAGAATGGTGATTTTGCCGGATTTACCTGTGAAGGGCATACCGATTTCAAATCGGCAGGAGAAGATATTGTTTGCGCCGCGGTTTCGGTTCTGACTATTAATACAATTAATTCACTGGATATTTTGGTAAAAGAACCGATGGAAGTTAAAAAGAATGAAGGAAAAGGTTTTATTTCCGTCACCTTTATCCAAACTCCCACGAAGATGAGTTGTCTTTTAATGGATTCGTACATTTTAGGTATTAGTGAAATTTTAAGTCATTACGGCAAAAAATATGTCCAATTAGAATTTGAAGAAATATAGTTACTGTTTACGGTAAGCCGTAAATAGTGAAAGGATAGGAACATCATATGATGAAAATGAATCTGCAATTTTTTGCACATAAAAAAGGTGTCGGTTCGACAAAGAATGGCCGCGATTCCGAATCTAAACGTTTAGGCGCGAAAAGAGCCGACGGACAATTCGTAAAAGCAGGAAATATCTTATACCGCCAACGCGGAACGAAGATTCATCCCGGTGTCAATGTCGGGCGCGGAAATGACGACACATTATTCTCGCTTGTTGACGGCGTTTTACGTTTCGAACGAAAAGGGCGGGATAAGAAACAAGCTTCCGTTTATCCAATTGAAAAATAGTTAAACGAAAGGCTTCGAACGCTAACCAAGTTTGAAGCCTTTTTTGAGGGAAATAATGTTTGCAGACAGAGCAAAAATAATCGTAAAAAGCGGACGCGGCGGTGACGGCCACGTTTCTTTCCGGCGGGAAAAATATGTCCCGAACGGCGGTCCTGACGGCGGCGACGGCGGTCATGGCGGAAATGTAATCCTGGTAGTTGATGAAGGGCTTAACACCCTTTCCGAATTTCGCCATAACAAAACTTATAAAGCGGAAAGCGGCATAAACGGCAGTAAAAGAAACCGCCGCGGCAAAAATGGCGACGATTTAATAATCAAGGTGCCCGAAGGAACGGTGGTCAAAGAAGCCGAGAGTGAAAAAATTATCATCGATATGTCAGGCGAAAACCAAAGTTTCACATTACTGAACGGCGGACGCGGCGGCAAAGGNAATCAGCATTATGCAACCAGCACCATGCAAGCGCCCAAATACGCGCAACCGGGACAACCTGCTAGGGAGCTTGAATTATTTTTGGAACTAAAAGTCATTGCCGATGTCGGTTTAGTCGGCTTTCCCAATGTCGGGAAATCGACTTTTTTGACCAAAGTATCTAACGCCCGCCCGAAAGTAGCGAATTATCACTTTACGACTTTAAATCCGCATTTAGGCGTGGTAGACTTAAAAGACGCGAAGGGATTCGTTGTAGCCGACATTCCCGGTTTGATTGAAGGTGCATCGGAGGGCGTCGGTTTGGGGCATGAATTTTTGCGTCATATTGAACGAACGAAAGTTTTGATTCATGTGGTAGATGCCGCAGGAACAGAAGGCCGTGACCCGGTCGCGGATATTCACAAAATAAACGAGGAGTTAAAAGCCTATAATAAACTTTTGGCAGACCGGCCGCAAGTAATCGCCGCAAATAAAACGGATATGATTTATAAAGGTGCTTTGGAAGACCCTGTCGAACTGATTAAAGCGGAATTCGAACCGCAGGGAATCAAGGTTTTCGCGGTATCGGCATTAAGCGGCAAGGGGATTAGTGAGTTGCTGTATTTCGTCCGCCAGATGCTTGACCAAAACGAAGAAAAGCCGACCGTATTTGCGCCTGAGTACTTCCCCGAAGAGATGTTAATTACCACTAACGACCCCTATACAGTGGTTTATGATGAAGAAACGGATGAATATGTTGTCGAAGGGCCGAGGATTGAAAAAATGCTTGGTTATACGAATCTTGAATCAGAAAAAGGGTTTGTCTTTTTTCAACGTTTCTTAAAGGAAACGGGGATTCTTGAGGAACTTGAAGGGTTAAATATTACCGAAGGCGCAACCGTGCGGATGTATGGACTTCGTTTTGATTATTATAAATAATATTTGCATTACAGAAAAGGTTAAAGAGGCAAAAGATGACAAGTAAGGAAAGAGCGCACTTAATTAGTATATCCAATTCGCTGGATGCGGTTTTCCAAATCGGTAAAGCGGGTTTATCGCCCGAAGTGACGGAAGCGGTTTTGGAAGCCTTTAATAAGCGTGAGTTAATAAAAATCTCAGTACTAAAAAATTGCTTTGATGATCCGCGCGAAATCGCCGAAATGTTAGCGGAGCGGACACATTCCGAGGTGGTTAAAGTAATTGGGAAGAAGATTATTTTATATAAGAAAAATGATAATAAAGCAAATGTGAAGCTATAAGGATATTTTATGCGAAAAATCGGCATTTTGGGCGGTACTTTTGATCCTATTCATAATGGGCATGTTATGTTGGCGGCGGAAGCTTACTCATATCTAATGCTTGATGAAATTATCCTGATGCCAAGCGGTTTCTCATATATGAAAGGCGAGATTGATATCTCCAAGCCGAAGTATCGCCTGGATATGGCGGAATTAGCGGTAAAAGACTATCCGTATATCACGGTATCAGATTTAGAAATAAGAAGAGCCGGGGCGACATATACATGTGATACGATTGTACTGCTTAAAGAAATATATGAAGATACGGAACTATTCTTTATTGTTGGTGCTGATACTCTGTATAATATGGAAAAATGGAAAGAACCTGATTACATCTTTAAGAATCTGACCATCGCCGTAAGAGTGCGGGACGACATCGACAAAGCCGAATTAGAAAAACAAATCATCCTGCTTAAAGACAAATACGGCGCGAAAATCCTTTTTTTAGCGGGCGAAAAAATAGAAATATCATCACATGTGATTAGGGATAAAATAAAAAAAGACGAAGACGTAAGCCGTCTGTTGTCAAATGATGTCGCAGAATATATTGCAATTAACAACTTATATCGTGGGGGTTAATGATGAAATTAGCAGATTTTAGCAAAATCCGCCGTTCAGTCGAGAAAACATTGGATCCTAAGCGTTATGAACATACATTAGGGGTGACATATACTGCCGCCGCTTTAGCTATGTGCTACGACGTAGATATCAGAAAAGCCCAAATCGCGGGGCTTTTGCATGATTGCGCGAAGTGTATCGACCATCAGAAAAAAATCCACATCTGCGAGAAGCATAATATCGAGATAAATGATATCGAACGGCAAAATCCCTTTCTTTTACACGCAAAGGTCGGCAGTTATATCGCCATGCATAAGTATAATATCGTTGATGAAGATATTCTCCACGCGATTTTAAACCATACAACGGGACGTCCCGCGATGTCATTACTGGAAAAAATTGTCTATATTGCCGATTATATTGAACCTTGCCGCCGTCAGGCACCAAACCTGAAATTAATCAGAAAAGAAGCTTTTACAGATATTGATAAAGCACTGACGATTATATTAGAAGATATTTTGGTCTATCTTGATTCTCTTAATAGTGATATTGACCCGATGACTAGGCAAACATATGAATATTATGTAAATAAAAGACAAGGAGTATTAAATGAGTGATATAAGCATTTCAATGAAGATGGCAAAACTGGCAGTTACCGCTTTAGAAGAAAAAAAAGCCGCCGACATAAGGATTATCGATATCGGTAAAGTTTCGGTATTAGGTGATTTTTTTATTATCGCAACAGGAAATAACCGAAATCAAATCCAAACAATGAGCAATGAAGTCGAGCGGGTGCTGGGAATGAAAGGGTACCAAATCAAGCAAGTCGAAGGATACGAAACAGCCAATTGGATTTTACTAGATTACGGCGATATTATTATCCACTTATTCGATAAGGAAAACCGCATCTTCTATAATCTCGAAAGAATCTGGCGCGACGGCAAAGATATCGCCATAACAAGCATTATGGATTAAAAGAAAAAGCGTAAGATCCAAAATCCTACGCTTTTCCCACGCTACACACTTTCCATCGCGATTTCGTATCACCGAAAGGCGATTCTTTCGCGCGGGTAGGTGTATTTTTACTACTTAGTTAATTCAATACTTAAAAGTTAGTCGCGGATATGATCTATCCGATCGTGTCTTCCCGCATACATATAGAAGGTAAATAAATAAATACCACTAATACCTACTAATGCATAAATAATACGAGAAACCCATGTCATATTACCAAAGATGAAAGCTACAAGGTCAAAACCAAAGATACCAATCAAACCCCAGCTTAAACAACCGATTATGGCAATAGTCAGCGCGATACAGTCCAACGCTCTGTTATTCATGTCGATATACCTCCAATCATAAAGGTCTTATTATAAAGGCTTTAAGCCTTTAGTCCTTAAGAATTTAGGGACAGTCTCTATTTACTAAATATCGGGTTCATCGATGATTACCCCCGATATGCTTTAACTATTATTACCGCCGTCTTTTATTTTATCCGAAAATACATTTCCATCTTTTGTAACGTTATGCTACTATTTCCAAAATAATTCGCTTATTGACAAACAATATCATCTTGTGTATTATTTATAACTGTATACAAATTTATTTAATGGAGGAGATTATTATGAAAAAGCTAAGAAAAGCCTTATGTTTGACATTAGCGGCAGTTTTAATGACAGGTACCTTGACAGCATGTGGAAATACTGATTCAGGTACCGGCGGCAATTCCGCGGCAAGCGATACAGACAGTACTGAATCAAGCGTAAGCAGTGATGCCGGGGTATTCAAAATCGGCGGTATCGGACCTTTAACAGGCGGTGCGGCATCCTATGGCATTAGTGTTAAGAATGGTGCGCAAATAGCCGTTGATGAAATCAATGCCGCCGGTGGTATCGGCGGTGCAAGGGTTGAGTTCAATATGCAAGATGATGAACTTGATGCCGAAAAAGCGGTAAATGCATACAATGCCCTAAAAGACTGGGGTATGAATATCTTAATGGGAACCGTCACCAGCGGATGCGGTGTGGCAGTCGCCGCCCTTTCATCAGAAGACAATATGTTCCAGTTAACCCCCTCAGGTTCGTCGGTAGACGTTATCAAAGACAATACGAATGTCTTCCAAGTTTGTTTTACCGACCCGAACCAAGGAATTGGCTCGGCTGATTATATCGGTCAAATCGGTGTCGCGGCTAATGACGGCGATATGGTATCACGTGTTGCGATTATTTATGATAGCTCAGACGTTTATTCAACAGGTATTTACGAAAAATTTGTTGAAGCTTCAAGCAGTCAGCCTTACGAAATAGTTTCGGTTGAAGCATTTACCGAAAGCAGTAAAACAGACTTTTCCGTTCAGTTACAAAAAGCAAAAGACAGCGGTGCGCAGTTAGTTTTCTTACCTATTTACTATCAAGAAGCTTCTTTAATCTTAAGCCAAGCTGTCTCAATGGATTATAATCCCGTTTTCTTTGGTTGTGACGGGCTTGACGGTATCTTAGGTGTTGAAGATTTCGATACTTCTTTAGCGGAAGGGCTTATTCTTTTAACGCCTTTCGCCGCCGATGCCGAAGATGCGTTAACAAAAGCTTTTGTGGCTGAATACCAAAAACGTTTTAATGAAATCCCGAATCAGTTCGCGGCGGATGCATATGATGCTATCTATATCATCAAGGATGCGATCGAAAGAAGCGGCGCTACCCCTGACATGAGCATTTCCGCCATGGGAGATGCATTGATCGGCGCTATTACACAAATATCTTACAATGGCCTGACAGGTAACGATATGACATGGGAAGTTACCGGTGAAGTAAATAAAGCTCCCAAAGCAATGATTATTGTAAATGGTGTCTATCAAGGCTTATAGTTTTAACCTGACCAAATAAATGGGGCGCAGAGAAATCTGCGCCTTTTTGTAAGGATTTGCCTTTCCAAGACGAAATTTGTGTATCTGTCCTGTTTACGACTTGCCGTAAACAGTAACATCTGCTATACTTTAGTAAGCTAAAATAAAGTAATCATGCCATTATGAGGGGGGCTGATAAAAATGATAAGTTTAATAACTTATTTAATAAACGGGATTAGTTTAGGCAGTGTATATGCGATCATTGCTTTAGGATATACGATGGTTTACGGAATCGCCAAGATGCTTAATTTTGCTCATGGCGATGTTATTATGGTCGGAAGTTTTACCGTTTTTTGGGGTATCAGTATGCAAGGTTTTAATCCGGTTCTTTCCGTTTTGCTGTCGATTGCTCTTTGTATTACATTAGGTATCACGATTGAATTTATCGCTTACCGCCCTTTGCGCGGAGCCGCTTCATCGCTGGTTGTACTGATAACCGCGATTGGCGTCAGTTATTTTCTGCAAAATATCGCATTGCTTATCTTCGGGGCGAATACTAAATCATTTACATCATTGATTAATTTCGGGCCTGTTCGGTTATTTGAGGGGCAAATCATTATTTCGGGGGAAACTATTGCGACGATTATTACCTGCCTGATTATTATGGTCTGCCTGACCCTCTTCATTAAGAAAACGAAACCCGGACAAGCTATGCTTGCCGTTTCGGAAGATAAGGGTGCCGCGCAGTTAATGGGAATTAATGTAAACGGGACGATTACTTTAACTTTTGCGATTGGCTCAGGTTTGGCGGCGATTGCGGGGATTTTACTTTGTTCCGCATACCCTTCGCTTTCACCATACACAGGCTCCATGCCCGGTATCAAAGCTTTTATTGCGGCAGTTTTCGGCGGTATCGGTTCGATTCCGGGGGCGCTTATCGGCGGAATCTTACTCGGTGTTATTGAGATATTGGGAAGAGCCTACATTTCTTCGCAAATGGCTGATGTAATCGTTTTTATGGTTCTGATTATCGTCCTTTTGGTTAAACCGACAGGGATTTTAGGCAGAAAATTACAAGAAAAAGTATAAGTTAGCTTTACAGAAAGGTTACTTTTTTATGAAAGATAAATTAAAAAAAATGCCTAAAACATGGTTGGATAATCTGATAACTTATGGAATGGTCATAATTGTTTTTTTACTTGTCCAGATGTTTATTTCAAGGGGACTTGTCTCGAATCTTTTGCAAGGGTTATTAGTACCTTTATGTGTCTACGTGATACTGGCGATTTCCCTTAACCTGACGGTTGGCATATTAGGGGAATTAAGTCTCGGACATGCAGGGTTTATGTGTATCGGTGCGTTTTCAGGTGCTTTCTTTTCGAAAGTCATGGCCGATATTATTACCGTGACGGCAGTTCGTTTTACGCTTGCAATATTAGTCGGGGCGCTTTTCGCCGGGGTCTTTGGTTTCTTAATCGGAATGCCCGTTTTAAGGTTCCGCGGCGACTATTTAGCGATTGTCACATTAGCTTTTGGCGAGATTATTAAGAATGTCGTTAATGCCCTTTTCGTCGGGGTTGACAGCCGTGGGTTCCATTTTTCTTTAAAAGATTCGATGTCATTGGGATTAGAGGCGGATGGCGATGTCATAATTAAGGGGGCATTGGGAATAATTGGGACACCGCGAAATTCTAATTTTACGGTCGGTATTGTTTTGGTGTTAATTACTTTGTTTATTGTTTTGAATTTGATAAATTCGCGTGATGGCAGAGCGATTATGTCGATTCGGGATAACTTAATTGCTTCTGAATCGATTGGGATTAATGTGACCAAGTATAAGCTGATGGCTTTTTCCATTTCCGCCGCTTTGGCGGGCGTCGCAGGGGTGCTTTACTCTCATAACTTAAACAGTGTGGCGGCGACACCGAAGAATTTCGGCTATAATATGTCAATTATGATTTTGGTCTTTGTGGTCTTGGGCGGAATCGGAAATATTCGCGGGTCAATTATTGCGGCAGTGGTTTTAACATTGTTGCCTGAGATGCTTAGAGGTTTGAATAACTATCGGATGCTGATTTATGCCGTCGTCTTGATTGCGATGATGTTATTTAACTGGAGCCCGCAGATTCTGGCATGGCGTGAACAGCATTCAATTAAAGACTTTTTGCGAAAAAGAAGGAAAGTACAATAATATGGCACTGTTAAGCGTAAATAATTTAAGCATATCCTTTGGCGGATTGCGGGCTGTCGATGATTTCAACATCCAAATAAAAAAGGGGCAGTTATATGGTTTGATTGGCCCAAACGGCGCGGGAAAAACGACGGTCTTTAATCTTTTAACAGGGGTCTATCGTCCTGATGAAGGAATTGTTTTATTGGATGATAAAAATATTACCAATCTTAAAACAATGGATATCAATAAATGCGGAGTCGGCAGGACATTTCAAAATATCCGGCTGTTTAAGAAGCTTTCGGTTTTGGATAATGTTAAGGTAGGCTTGCATAATCGGTTTCATTATAATACTTTTGAAGGTATTTTACGTTTGCCCAAGTATCGGCGGCTGGAAAAGATGATGAATGAAGAAGCGTATCGGCTGTTGGAAGTATTTGATTTGGATGGTGAAGCGAAATTATCGGCAGGGAATTTACCGTATGGTAAGCAACGTAAGTTAGAGATCGCCCGAACTTTGGCGACTAATCCGAAACTGCTTTTATTGGACGAGCCTGCGGCGGGAATGAATCCTAATGAAACGAAAGAGTTGATGGAAACGATTAGATTTGTCCGTGATAATTTTGCGATGACGATTTTATTGATTGAACATGATATGAAATTAGTCTCAGGGATTTGTGAGGAGTTGACGGTTCTGAATTTTGGTAAAATATTGATTAGCGGTGAGACGAATGCGGTGCTTAATGATAGTCGGGTTATTACGGCTTATTTAGGAGAATAGTTGAAAAGTTATTCCGATTCAAGCTGCGGTAATGGCAAACATGGGAAGTTCATATAGGAGTTCTTTAGATGGCGATGTTGGAAGTTCGGGATTTGGAAGTTTTTTATGGTGTTATAAAAGCGATTAAGGGTATTTCCTTCGAGGTTAACCAAGGTGAGGTAATTGCTTTAATTGGCGCGAATGGTGCGGGTAAAACGACGATTTTACACACAATAACGGGTTTACTTTCACCGAAGTCCGGGAGCGTTATTTTTAACGGTGTCGAAATATCGAAGATTAAAAGTCATAAAATCGTGACCATGGGGATGGCTCATGTTCCTGAAGGAAGACGGGTATTCGCGCAGTTAAGCGTTTTTCAAAATTTGATGCTGGGTGCCTTTACACGTAAGGACAAAGCAGAGATTGACAATAATTTAAGTAATATTTATAGGCGTTTCCCGCGCTTGGAAGAGCGAAAAAACCAAATCGCAGGAACTCTTAGCGGCGGCGAACAGCAAATGCTTGCAATGGGCCGCGCGCTGATGTCACAGCCAAACATTATCCTGATGGATGAGCCGTCAATGGGTTTGTCGCCGATTTTCGTTAATGAGATTTTTAAGATTATTGAAGAAGTCAGTGCTTCGGGAACGACGGTTCTTTTGGTTGAGCAAAACGCCAAGAAAGCTTTGTCGATTTCTAACCGCGCTTATGTTTTAGAAACAGGAAATATTGCCCTTACAGGGAAGGCTGATGAGCTTCTTAATAATGATGAAATTAAGAAAGCTTATCTAGGGGAGTAATAAGTGTCGCCCGGCGGCGACATTTAAGGAGAATTGCGTTGCTTTTCTCCTTAAATGATTTACACAGGATGCGATAGGAGGTAGTTCATGGATAAGGTAGTGATTACGATAGCAAGGCAATATGGTAGCGGCGGCAGAACAGTCGGAGAGATGCTTGCGAATGATTTATGCATAAAATACTACGATAAAGAAATTCTTAAGCTTGCTTCGGATGAAAGCGGTATCAATGAAGGTCTTTTTGAGAAAGCTGACGAGAAGCTTAAAAGCACTCGCTTATTCAAAATCGCCAAAAATATTTATGACGGAGAATTGATTCCGCCTG
>WQST01000029.1 GCA_009787745.1 Lachnospiraceae bacterium | reverse complement strand
CGGGATCCATTTTTTCAAGATATGCAGCATTTCTGTTTTCTTAATGGGCTTCCACAAAAAATCATCCATCCCTGCGTCAAGCATCATTTCTTTCGCGCCGACGACCGCACTCGCCGTGAGGGCTACGATAGTTACGCCGATACCTGCCTCGCGGATAACTTTCGTTGTTTCGATACCGCTCATACCGGGCATCCGGTGATCCATAAAGACAATATCATATTGATGCCTTTTGATTAGTTCAATGGCTTCACTGCCCGATTCGGCGGTTTCCGCCGTTATACCGCAAAGCTGTAATAATCCGCAGGCGACGCTTAAGTTCGTTTTAATATCATCAACCACTAATACCTTCGCATCAGGCGCGTAGATATTGATGTCTTTATCATCTGAATGTTGGATCAGCGCTATATCGCCGATAATCTTCGGAATTTCTATATGGAATGAAGTGCCTTCACCGTACACGCTTTCTACCGTTATTTGCCCGTTCATCATTTCAACGATTGATTTCGAAATCGTCAAGCCAAGGCCTGTTCCTGTTTTATCACGATGCTTTTCCACATCGGCTTGCTCAAAAGCGTCAAACAGCGTCGCAATGCTATCTGACGGAATGCCTGCACCCGTGTCACTAACCGTAAGTTTTACCGTATCGTCGGTAAAATCTACCGCTAACTCGACATGACCGTTAACAGTAAATTTAACCGCGTTGCCCAGCAGATTAAGAAGCACCTGACGAAGTCTTACATTGTCTCCGTACAGATAGACAGGTCCTTGCTCAGGCATTGTCAATCTGAAATCAATGTTTTTGTCTTCGACTAGAAATTGTACGATTGACCCGATATTATCAATCATAATACTAAAATCATAATGAATCGGTACTAGGGTGAACTTTCCCGACTGGATCTTCGAAACGTCCAAAATATCGTTAATTATATCAAGAAGCGACATCGCGCATGTCTTAATATCCAGAACATGACCTAACTGACGTTTGTTCAGATTATCCTGAAGAAGCAATTCCGACATACCCAAGACAGCATTCATTGGTGTGCGGATTTCGTGGCTCATGTCCGCCAGAAAACGGCTTTTCGTTTCATTAGCGACCTGCGCCGCTTTCATTTTTACTTCCGCTTCCTGTTCTTTTGCGGCGATTTCCTTAAGCTGCTGTTCTTTTGCTTTAACTTCGCGTAAATCGCGCGCGTATACCAAGATGGCGTCTTCATCTTGGTATTGTGTCCGGATAAGTGTGATATCGCATGGGATTAACTCACCGCTCATATTGATATGGTTCCACTCAAAGTTAGCGGCGCCTTCTTGAAAAACCATTTCCAGAATTTCAAGCCGAAGTTCATTAGAACGTCTTCCGTTAGGCTGGTATTCAGGTGATATTTCAATGTATCGTTTAAAAAACTCCTTCTTGCTTGACAGCCCGAATAAAGCTACGGTTTCTTTATTGCAGTCGATACACATGCCGTCTCTGGTTAAAAAGTAGATACAAAGCGGCGCGGCATCAAGCATAATTCTCGTCCGTTCGTTGGTCTTTTTGGCGGACTCTTCTCTTTTCATCAGTTCGGTTGTATCATGAAGGTATGTGATAATCCGATAACCTGATATCCACGCGATACGGGCGGCTGTCACACTGACGAACATCAGTGTTCCGTCTTGCCTTACTAAGCGGCCTGTAAATTGTGAAAAGCCTTTATCAAAAGCTTCACGCAAAAACTCGTTCATCGAATTCCCTGTTTTGCTGTCGTCAAATTGTAACTTCGGCTGAATCGCGGAAAAATACAGTTCGTTAAAGTGTTCACAGGACAAATCTTCCGATAGGTCAAACATCAAGGCCGCCAATTTGTTAAACGCAACAATGTTGCCTTTTTCATCCCATGCCAAACAAGGCATTTGCGAGGAATACAGCATATCGTTCATACGATGATCGGATTCCTCAATCCTTACATCAGTCAGATCTCGTAAAATGATCGAAATGCCTTCAAAGTTATTATTGTCATCCTTAATCAGCTTAATGAGAATCCGATATAAACAGATTTCACCATTGGGCCATGTAATGATATCGTCTTCAATAATATTATCTTCTCCTGAGAGTACCCGTGATATTCGGTTCTTGTAGCGGTCGTAAGCATCGCCTTTGATCATATTTTTATTGATATCACGGAATGATTTGCCGATTATTTCCGACATATCGTTTATATACATGAGGTCCATATATCTTCTGCTGCAATATAGTACCGATAAATCCTGATCCATCAGAAAATATATTGTTGAAGTCCCATTTATAAGCAGTTCGACATAATTATTAAGCTTTGCAAAATCCCTTGTCCGTTCTTCGACACGTTCCTCGACAGTACGCAGGTTTTTTCTTAATGCTAACAGCATTTCGTTGAAGGCATACCACAATTTATAAATTTCATTTTTGGGGCTTATGGAATATTCTGACATGTCAAATATGTTGTCCTGAGAATCGTTTGCCGCAATCTGTTGTGAAAAGCTCGCTAAATCCTTAAGCGGTTTAACCAGCCTGTTCACGTTGATAAAGATTATTCCGGGAATCAGCATAATGCAAACAAAACTTACTAAAACAATTGTGGCAATAATATTATTCGCTTCCGCATTAAGCTGGCTTAACGGTGTACCGATGAGCAAATACAAGGTCTGCTGATGGGAATCGACATTGAATGGAATCGGCAGAATGTGCAAAAACACTTTTTCGTTGATAATCGGAGAAATGGATTCCTGAGCGTATACCTCGCCACGGTTCACCGCGTCACGGATACTGCTTAAATCCTCATATGAAAAATCGGCAATATTTTTGTTGATTAGATGACTATCGAAGGCATGGAGTATCGCTAGTTCCTCGTTAAACAACATAACGACCCTGTTTTGCCAATTGTGAAGATTGTTAATCATCTCCATCGTATCGCTGTATAATATGTCAATGCCGCAAACGCCGAGGATTTCTCCATTAATAAATATCGGCATACTAATCGTCGCGGCATAAACTGCTTCGCTATCAACGGTGTACTTGTAAAGTTCAGCCGCCGTAAAATAGGTATTGCCCGTATTAAGCGGCTCGTAATACCACGGTGCGCTGTCGTGGTCTTCCAGGATACCCTCATGGTTTAAACTAACTCCTTCGACGACCTCACCGTCTTGCCTTACATATTCACGAATATAAAGCTCGTCTTCAAGGTATACGCCTTTAGAAAATATTGCCCAAGCGCTGTGAACATCGGGTTTCACATTCAAAATGGACATCAAAATTCTGTCCGTCAGAGTACTTGCGGTTTCCGTCCTTGACCTAAGATCAATTTCCGCAAAGGAATGCTGAATTAACCTAAGCAACTGCGACATACTGTTTAAGTTATCCTTAAGGGAAATAGATATTTGGGTGGCATTCTTTATGTCCTCGGCTTTTGCGTTTTCGATGCTTTGTGTAAACAAAAGATTCGACACAAACAAAATCATCGCGGCAAATACAGCTATAACTGAGAACATCGCGGTTATAACGACCCCATTGAGAGACGGTATTTTCCGAGGTTTTCGTTTCCTCATTTTATTATTCTCGCTTCGCTTTTATTTGAGTCATGTGATTTCAACTCATTTCTACGCTGGTCACTGTGAATCTTTAATAGCTAAATTTTCCTGCTCTTCCATAACATTAATAAATTTTTCTTCAAATTGTACTTTTGAATATGTATGTGCTTTCTTAAATAAATATTTTTCAAATTTTTCTATGCCAAATAATTTGACCTCATCTTTTGCTAAATCACTAATATATTCAAAAATCCGATCGCGATTTTGGGCTTCTTGCTCTTTCAATTTTTCGCTATTATAGACTAATATATAACTGATATGATCACGTACAAAATTAAAATCGGGAATAATACCTAACTCTATCAAGATGATTAAACTATCATATATTTTTCTATATATATGAGCTTTGTCTATAGAACCATCTTTAAACTCAATAAAAAACCATTGTTCATTAGGACAAATATAAAGAGCATCATTAGATGACGGTAATATAGAAACTTTTATATTTTTTGAATATATTTTAGCCATTTTGTCAAAATTAACAACTTTAAGCCAGCTATCGGTCATCGGCTGTTGTGACATACCACCTTTTGAAGCTTTTTTTATTGTGCAAATGCACTCTTCAAATAGATAATGCAAATTAGCTATAATTTTATCGGTCATGTATCTTCCTTAATTATTTATTTCATATCGTAATGTTTCAAGAATAGATATCGGCGTAGTCATTTTCTGATAAATTAGATCAATATCGCTTCCGACATTCTTCATTTCAACGCATTTATCTTCCATGTGAGATAAATAGAAATTGACCCTTTTATCAATTTCGTGTTTTTGTGAATACAAATTAATTGCGTCCAAAAAATAAGGGCTGTGTGTTGTGACAATGATTGATAAATCAAATTTTTTCTGTAATAAAACAATTAGTTCAGCATATGCAATCTGCCAACTGGGATGCAAATGTATTTCCGGTTCATCTAAAATAATTACATCTTTTTCTTTAATCAAAGCTTTCTCAATCAACAACTTAATAATTATAAATGACTTAATACCAGTCGAAAGATTGTTAAAGAACAGCGGTTGACTAAATTCTTCTTGTTCCAAGCAAAAATCATCATCTTTTATTGATATTTTCCCTTTAACAATTAATTGTAATGCTTGGTTGATTTCGTGTAGTTTCTCTTTGGCAAGAACAGTCTCAAAAATACCATCCATAACATCTTCATTTGTAGAACTCAATAGATTTTTAAGAAAATGTTCCCTTATATCATTTGGCTCATCTTGATAATTTAACTCATCGATGATGAATGGATTATCAATATAAATTGCTTTATGCAAAAGTAAAATTTCAGGTTTAAAATTAGTACATTGATTGTCATTGAAATTTAACTCAATATTCTTTTTATTAACATTCAAGTTAAGAATTGCTAAATCATTCGAATTACAAAGAGAATTGAGTTGACCATGAAAAACTTCATTAAAATATCGCGTTAATAATTCCAAAACAATATTATATCCAGGTATATTAATTATTTCCATAATTTGCAAATGGATCGAATCGCATAATTCTTTTGCGCCTTCGATTTTATTTTCAGTAAATATTGACTCTAAAATTTCAAAGATAATATTATATATTTGTTCGCTGTTTAAATCTTCTTGAATATTTATCTTCTCGGAAATTTGTCTGGCGATTTTGGCTACTAATCTATAAGCATCATGATCATACGTATTTTTGAGATTCTTATATTGAATTATATGATTCCTTATTGTTTTCACTAAATATCCAAAGATTTCACTTTTCCTTTTATTAAGTATTTTATCTTCAATGCCTGAAATTGAGTTGAATAATGAAAAAACTATCTTCCCAACTGTACTTTTACCCGTATTGTTTTCTCCGGCAATTACAGTGATGCCATCAACTATAATCTCTGCCTGTTTAATTTTTGCAAAATTATTAATATTTAGTGTCATTTATTAATCCTTCCAAACATATAACTAAAATTATTATATATCTAATTTTTACTTAAATCAAATATTTTTTCATATGATACTTTCTTGATAAAAATTTAAACCTTTTTCAATGCGTCAAAACATCAATATTAAAGCAGAAAATGTTTCACTCAAAAAGACATAAGTTTATGCCAGTTATTCCTTAGTGTGCAAAATTGGCTATTTCAGTCAATATATTATTTTTCTTTAATGGCTTTAATGGCATGGGAAAATTTTGTATAATCAGGTGTTTCATGTTATAATATAGATGCAGATGTACAAAATTGTGTCAAGAACTGAGCCGGGAGGAGAAACATATTCGATAGGAATTGGTTGTACGAAAGGGATTTTGGTGATACATATGCAGATAAAATGGTTAGATGGAGTACGCGTTTATGGTCTTTTCCTTGTTCTTGGTTATCATTTGTTTTACAGGTGGTTTCCGGGCGGTTTTCTGGGTGTGGATATTTTCTTCACCATCTCCGGCTTTCTGATTACCGTTAATATAATCGAAGAAATCCAAAAAAAGAATAATTTTTCTCTGCATAAATTCCTCAAGCGCCGCTTTCTAAGAATTATGGTACCTTTATTCTATGCGGTGATTTTTACGCTTCCATTACTCATATTGGTACCGCCTGATATATCGGTGGGGATTGCGAAGCAAACTATTGCAACTCTTACCCTGACGACAAACTGGTTCGAGATTTTTAGCGGTAACAGTTATGAGTCACGTTTAATTCCTTCAATCTATTTACATACATGGTCGCTGGCTGTGTCCATGCAGTTTTATATTATATGGGGGATAATATGCGCTTTCGTTATGCGTTTAATGAAATTTATTATTTCGGCGAAACTCAGCGAACGCTTTGCTTTCTTTAAGTGGGCAATCCTGATTATTTCCGTTATTTCTGCACTTATGTCATTCCTTTATATGCAGTTTTTATTTACGAATGGGGTTATGACGGATACAATATATTTTAACACTTTTGCGCGTTTCTTCCCCTTCGCTTTTGGTTCGATGGCAGCCGCGGTAATCGCCCTTAGATCTTCCGCCTGCAATAATAAGCGAACTATTCGTAACACGGGAAATAAAGCAAGCATAATCGCTGTTATCTGTATCTGCGTCATTTCAGCATCTGTGATTCTGTATGGCGCCACGCAATATGCATTTTCCGATGCGCTGATGCACCGTTATGGGTTTTTATTCGCCGCCCTACTAACCGCGGTGCTTATTCTATTGACCAATTACCTAAGCCGCGCAACACCGCTTTATATAAAAGAACCGCGCCCGATAAAAGCTTTAGCGGGAATGTCGTTTAATATTTATTTGTACCATTGGCCTTTTTATATCATCTTTTCCGCATTGATTTTTGAACATATGCAAGTTGCGGTTTTGACTTTAGCAGTTACACTCTTCTTTTCCGCCTTGATGTATTATCGGGTTGATAAGGTTAAGATATTTGAACGCAAAAACATATTGGGTAAATTTGTTGCCGGAGCGGTAATTATTTCAATGGTTCTCGGCGGAACGGCGGTATACAGAGCGCCCGCCATCACCAGTATTGAAGCGGATTTTATCGCCAATTATGTGAATCATGATGTAGAACATGTTTTTTATATGACACAAAAGTTGTTAAGTGATAATGCTCCGTCGATTATTGTTAGCAGCGAAGTTGATATAGGGATTGAGGAAGCGGCGGCTAAAGAATTGCCGAAAGAGCAACCGCTTAAAAAAGTTGAACCGCCTATTGAAGAGACGCCGCCCGACAAACCCGATCCGACGGAGGGTATACCGCTTGACGACGTCCCCTATACTTACGATAATATTACGATAATCGGTGATTCCGTATTATTAGGCGCCCAATCGGCGATTATGGAATTACTGCCGAATAGTACTGTTAATGCAAGTATCGGACGTTCGGTGAAAGATGGGTTGGCATTATTAATCGAAATGCAAGAACTGAATGAACTCGGCGAATATATCGTGGTCGCCTTCGGTACTAACGGAACCAAGCATTATGAGAGCCTCTTTACCAAGATGATAGAAGCCGTGAATCCCGGACAAAAACTCATTTTGGTCACGCCGTTCGATGGGCGCGATAATGCAAACGCGCAAGAAACTAAAGAAATAACGGCATGGATGCGGACTTTACCGGAAATATATGATTTTATTACAATCGCTGATTGGAGCGAAACAATCGGTTCGCAAGTAAAGCTGTTGGCTGTTGATAAAGTGCATTTACGCGGTCAGGATGCCGCTAATTTGTATGCCGATTGTATTATGGCGGCATTGGAGAATGCGGATACGTAGAATAGTACAACTTACAATTTAGATATTCTGACATAATCTATTAGTGACTAATATAATCGGCGGTTACAAATGGATTTAGGCACAATTATTTTGCTGGCTATTGGCGTCGGTACGGATGCTTTTATGGCATCAGTGGCAATTGGAATTACATTACATACAGGAAAAAGATATAAATTAAAAGCCGCTTATATTGTCGGTTTCGCTTTTGGGCTTTTCCATGTTACCATGCCCTTAATCGGGTTTTTCATCGGTGAGCTTTTGGGTAATGATTTTCTTGATCGGTACGCACGGTGGATTGCTTTTGTTTTACTTGGGCTAATCGGTACTAAGCTGATTTGGGAAACAATAAGAAAAGGCGAAGAAAAAACTTCGGAAATGTCAGCGCATCTATTATTGACACAAGCGATTGCGACAAGTATTGACGCCTTGATTGTCGGAGTTGTTTTGGCGGCACAACATGCAAACATGTATGTTTCAATGCCGGTATTCTTTATTGTTGTGTTCGTCATGGCGACGCTCGGAACTTACGGCGGCGGTAATGCGGGTTTCTTTTTCGGCAAACGGGCAGGCTATGTCGGGGGCGGACTGTTAATCATGATTGCGTTTAGGGCACTGCTATTGTAGCTGCGCGCCCTAAATCAGCTTACTTAAAATTTCACCGGCATTATCGAAATCAAAGTTCCCGAAAGCGGTTAATATTTGGGCTAGTTGCGTATTGGTTTCTTCGCCGAAATCATATGAAAGCAACTTTTTAATAGCATCATTACCGCTATCAACGTCGAAATCATCGACCGCCATTATTGCTTTTCCGATAAACTCATTAAATAACTCTCTCGTCCCTGCTTCTTTTTCAGTGGTTTCCGTATTAATCGGAATAACCACGCTTAAGCACTGATGAAGTTTCTCGACTTTATCCCTGAATCCATAAAAAATGCGAACACAATACTCTAAATCGCTGTCTTTGGCAGCTGTTTCCATCCTGAACGCGGTTTCTGACAAACGCATCGCACCGATAGTCGATAAAACGGATTTAAGTGAATGGATGGCGATTGCAAAGCTATAAACATCAGCCTCTTCCAACTGAATCGTCATTTGATTCAGATCATTTGGTAAACGGTTAATAAACATTTCAATCGCTTCGGCGTACATATATTTAATTCCTGAAAAACGGCTGAGCCCGATTTCCATATTTATCTCATCAATCGCCGCGATGCCATTAATAATTTTTTCGATTTCTTCTTCACCTGACGACTCCTCGGCGGTTTCATTTGTAATCGGAACTTCACCCTGAATTTTATCGAGCGGCAACCACTTCTTTAGTTTCTCATTTAGTTGCTTCGAATCAATTGGCTTGGAAAGGAAATCGTGAAAACCATTTGCCATAAACATTTCCTTCGCACCACGGATAGCATTGGCAGTAAGGGCAATGATCGGCAGGTCAATATACTTATTCCCCATCTTACGAATTTCAGCGGTCGCTTGAATACCATCCATTTCAGGCATCATATGATCCATAAAAATAACATCATAATCCTCTCCTTTTACGGACAAGATGGCGGCTTTACCACTGGTAACCGTGACGGCGTCAATTCCGTGAAGTTCTAATAATCCATAGGCGACTTTAAGATTAAATTCATTATCATCAACAATTAATATACGTGCTTTCGGAGCGTAAATCGGCGGGATTTTGCTTGCTTCCTTCCCTTTTTTAACAATACTTTCATCACCCGGAACAATCGGGATAATAATTGAAAAGGTACTGCCTTTCCCGTATTCACTGGTTAAATTGATTCTACCGCCCATTAATTCAACGAATGACTTACTGATGGCAAGTCCTAATCCTGTTCCGACAATTTTGCGGTTTTTTTTGCTCTCTACTTGCTCAAAAGCAGAGAATAAACGATGGCAATCGTCTTCTTTGATGCCTGCACCTGTATCGGTAACGGCAATTGTCAGTAAATCTTCCGTTCGGCTGACGGACAGTTCAACAAATCCTTTTTCGGTGAATTTAACTGCATTTCCACAAATATTAACGATTGCTTGTTTCAAGCGGATATCATCACCGTATAAATAACGCGGCAAATCAGGTGCGGTGACGACATGGAACTCCAGATCTTTTCTGGCGGTTACATACTCAAACATATTGGCGACGCCGTCGATTAATTCGGTGAAATCATAATCAATCGGGTTAAGCTCCAGTTTTCCCGCTTCAATCTTTGAAAAATCAAGGATATCATTAATAATATCAAGTAATGAACTCGCAGAAGCGGTGATATCGTTTACATAACTTCTTTGACGCGGATTAAGCTGTTCATGGTTTAAAAGTTCCGACATCCCGATAATCGCATTCATCGGTGTCCGAATTTCGTGTGACATATTGGAAAGAAAATCACTTTTCGCTTTGCTCGCGGCATTTGCTTCATCTAAAGCTACCTGTAACTCACCGATGGTAAATTTAAGGTACTGTGCCATTTCGACCCGCATCATGGCGTCGCCGATTAAAAGTGCGACAGATTTAACGATCGACTCCTCATTTTCTGTAAATTCGCGTTCTTCCGCCAAATCTTCGAAACAAATAAATCCCCAGAAGTCTTCGCGGATAAAAACAGGAACCGCTATCACCGATAAATTATTGTGGGGTTTAAAGACAGCTTGGACTTCTTCCGGCATATTGCGGATTAATCCGCTTATGCATTTGCCTTCTCTCAGTTCATTTTCCCAGCTCGGCAAATCTTTCGCATATGTAATATCTTCTTCATCAAAATAATATTCGAGATTATCATCTTTCCAGCCGCAAATTAATGAGCAACATAACTTGTCGCCGCGTTGATAATTTTTCCAAATAAAAACACCGTCCGTATTAATCGCTTGGCCGATCATTTCCAAGCACTTCAAAATATCAGGTTCCAAACCTGAATTATCTGATTCCAATAAAATAGCGGCAATATCATTTACTGTACAAATAAGGCTATCCCGTTGCTCCAATTTTTTGATCATGTTATTAAATACATCATCAAAATCTTCTCTTGAGGCTATTTTTTTCTTTGACTTACTGTCCATGCATAGTACACTCCGACATTCATAATCGGTAAGAATTACCGCTTGCGCGATTCTTACCGTAAAGTAACACACTATACGTCTTCTATTATTAATCGTTCAGGTAAATAATTAATGATAATGTTCTCTAGTTTCTCAGAGTCAATCGGCTTCTCAACATAATCCTGACAACCAATTTCGCTTAACTCGTCTTTGATATTTTTTTCATCGCCGCTCGATAAAAGGATAATCGGTATCTCTTTAAGGTGTTTTTCATCATTTTTTCTAATCAAATGGATAGTTTCGACTCCATCCATTTCCGGCATCAAATAATCCATTAAAATCAAGTCATACTTACAATCATGTAATTTATCTAAGCATTCCTGCCCGTTGTTAACCTCGTCGAACTGTATCTCATAAGGTTCAAGTAAGCGTTCTAATAACAAGCTATTGACACGGGTATCTTCAACAATTAATATCTTTGCCCCGGGTGCTTTTATCATCTTACCTTTTTGATCGATTTTTTGCGGAATTACTACCGTAAAAGTACTGCCGACGCCGAAAGTGCTTTCGACTTTAATTTCACCGCCCATCAAAGTTGCTAACTGACGGCTGATCGTCAGCCCTAACCCCGTTCCTTCAACTCGCGGGCTATAAGTCAGGCGGGTAAAGGTCTCAAAAATAGCGTCCAAATCATGTTGTTTAATCCCGCATCCCGTATCAGATATCTGGAAAACAAGATTACCTTCGTTGGCGTCATCACTTTGATGCCACGCAACCGCCATCGTAATCTGTCCTTTGGCCGTATATTTAATCGCATTTGATAAAACATTAATGAGAATATGCCGAATCCGCATTTCATCACCGTATAACCAAACAGGCGGAGCGCTTTCCTTTAACAAAACGAAGTCAACATTGCTGTCAATCAGATTAACCGTCGTCATTTCCGTAACTTCGCGTATCATCGAACCCGGCTGATAGGAAACCTGATTGATGACATATTTACCCGATTCAATTAATGTATAGTCTAAAATACCGTTCGTCATGGATAACAAGACATTTCCGGTATTAATGATTTTTTCTGTATAGCCGATTAGCGCTTCGTTTTGTTCCTCTTTAAGAATTTTCTGTGATAAGCTGATAATCGCATTCATCGGGGTGCGAATTTCGTGCGCCATCGCCGCTAAAAAAATACTCTTCGATTTATTGGCTTTATCGATTGTTCCCACGGCATAATTAGCTTGCCTTACAAGTATGTAAATATTGTATATCCCCAAAGCATAACAACCTAAGTAAACGAAGTATAAATGCGGACTAATATGGAAACTTATCATCGCTTGGTTGAAGATGCCAAAATAAACCTGAATCAAAAATGTGGTGATGCCGTAAACGATAACATAGCGGTGTTCCAAAAATATAGTTATAATACATGCCGTTACCAAAAAAATGAGAATCTGGAACGCAATTGTTTCTAAAACGATACCAAAGAATATTGTCGTTAGCACGATAACGCTAAACAGAAAGGCGACCACCTTCGTTTTTGATTCAATTAATAAATAGCATCCGACCAAGGCTATCAGGCAAAAAAATATCCCAATGACCGCAACTTTCTCAAACTGTTCACTGCTATGATTTTCCCAAGCATACATAATAGTAACAGCTAAAACGATTAAGAATTCAATCAAAGTTATAAAGACTACTTTTTTATACTGAATCATCTGAATCCCTTTCCGTTTATATTTTATCATTTAAGACATTAAAGTTCAACATTTTTTTTTAATCCAATGAACCCGGTTCAATCCAATGAACCGGGTAAACGACGGCGGAAAAGGCGGTAACTCAGTTTTTTGCCGTTGAATGGGATAAGCGGATATAAATAGCTTGAACCCTCTAATGTCTTATTCGTTGCTATCGAAATGATTAATACCAATATTCCCGCGATAAAACCGTAGATACCGAAGAATGCCGTTAAGATTAAGGTGATAATGCGCATAAATTTTATCGCATAGCCAAATTCGTAGCTGGCTTGGGTAAAACTTGCAATCGCAACGAAAGCCATATATAGCATGACTTCGGAGTTAAACCAGCCGCTTTTCACGGAAAATTCGCCCAGGACGAGGGCCGCCATAATACTTAGGGGGGTACTTAGCATGGACGGGGTGTTAACCGCCGCCAGACGAAGCCCGTCAAGTGCCAATTCGAGAATTAGAAACTGCCAGATAAGCGGGATATTTGTTTGTTCTTTTAAGAGGATAAACTGAAATACTTCAGGTACATAATTAATATTCTGCGATAGAAGCAGGTATAGAGGGGTAATGATAAACGTCATAATCGCAATTAAAAAGCGGGCAAAGCGTAAATATGTCCCCGTTATGGGCGGAAAATAAAAGTCGTCCGCTTCTTCGAGGATATCAAAGACTGAAATCGGAGTAATCATGACATTCGGTGAATTATCAACGATTATCACAATATGACCTTCTAAAACCTGTGCCGCCGCAGTATCGGGGCGCTCGGTATAGCGGAATTTGGGGTATGGGCTATACCATTTTTTGCGGTAAAGGCACTCGGCCAAACTCTCCTGCCCCATTGTCAGGGCATCTACTTTGATACTGTTAATGCGGTTCCTGATTTGCTCAAGGAATTTTTCGTTGACCCGTCCTTTCATATAGCAGACGACGATATCTGTCTTGGAACTTTCTCCCGCGCGCATGATTTCCATCGTTAAATCGGTGCTTCTGATCCGCCGGCGAATTAATGCGGTATTAAAAACCAAGGTTTCTACGAAACCGTCGCGTGAACCGCGCATGGCTTTATCTTTATCGGGTTCGGCGACATTTCTGGCAGGATAAGTCCTTGAATCAATCATGATACATTGGTCATAACCATCGATGAAAAGCGCGAAAACACCTGATAAAATCCCTGTGATAATATCATTCCATTGGTTTTTGAGATCGACTTCGACGTAAGAAATCATTTTTTTGGACATATGATGAGCGTTTTCCGGCATTTTATCAGGTGTAACCTGCATCAGGTCAAAGAGGACTTTGTTCATGATTTCGTCTTTGCAAAAGCCGTCAATGAAGTAGAGACACGCTTCACGGTCGCCGACATGGATAACGCGGTAGATAATATCGAAACTTCGCTCGACACCTAAGTTTTCGTGGAGGAAAGTCATTGTTTCTGATAAAGAATGGGTCATTGTGCCATCGGTTACATGCGGCTGCTTATTTTCCGGAGCGCTCATTAAAAATCTCCTTTCGGGATAAAAATAGATTGGTTTATTTTACCCTGAAAGAAGAAAATTATACTTTACTGTTCATAATGTTATTTGACCCCTGTACTACCGAATCCGCCGCGGTTTTCCGGATTTAGAAACTCTACTTCCTCGAAATTAAGCCTTGGTTGGTTCTCCATGATGCGGAACTGGCAGATCCGGTCGTTTCGCTTGATTTCGGTATCGCGGAGGGCATAAACAGGGACGAACCATTGGTCGTCGTCGCCGCAATATGATGAATCAATGACGCCTTGATGATTGGTTTGGATAATGCCGAAATTCTTAAAGGTCGAACTGCGGGGGACGATATGGGCTTCGTAACCTTTAGGCAGTTCCATTGCAACGCCTAAGGGGATGAGCTTGAACTCGTTGGCTTTTAAAGTGACATCCTCGGCGGCGCGTAAATCAATCCAGTCGGATTTGCCCCTTTCGGAATGAGCGGATTCGATGTATTCGAGTTTTTCGATTTGATCGGTGAAGTATTTGATTTTTATGTTCATGTTTGTCTCCTGTAATATTTATTGATTTTCGCCGTATAGGATCGGTGTTATTGGTTCTGCTTGTGATAATGTTTTGGGGACGTCGATTACCCTTTGGTTGGCGCTGCCTTTCCAGTGAAGCTTTATGTCTATTTGTGTCTCGTCGAACTTTCCGTCAACCAAGACATCGATATTTTGTAGCATTGGTTCCTGATAAATGTGTTCCCAGCAGTCGCCTGTATAAAGCCAGATGGTTTTATGCGGGAACTTTCCCCGAATTTCCGCGATTAACTCGCGAATTTCCGGGCGGTTAGCGGCATGTAACGGGTCGCCGCCTGAGAAAGTGACGCCGGAAATATATGGTTGACTAAGCTGGTCAATGAGTTCGGTTTTGGCGGCTTCATCAAATAAAAGCCCTCCCGCCGGATCCCATGACACCTGATTATGGCAACCCGAACAACAATGCGAGCAACCCGATACCCAAAGTACCACCCGCAAACCATCCCCATTTAGCATATCATCTTTTGTTATATTATGATACCTCATAAAACTCCATATTATCGTAAGGCATGAAGAGTGCCTGCGTAGCAGGACTAGTTATTCTTAGTCCGGTTTTTACAGACTTAGAATAACTCTTCATATCACATGCTGACCCTTTCCACGATTTCGACCATCTTTGCTTCATTTAAACGAGTGTCGCCATGAACACGCGAATATGAAAGATAACCATTCATCCGGTCTATTTTCGTTAAATTACTACTGCCGCATTTGGGACAGGCATCCATTTCCAATTCCTGATAACCGCAATCATCACAATAGGCCAAAGATAGGTTTACCCCTTCATAAAAGCCGTAATCCATCGCTCGTCTAATCAGCGTTTTGATGGCTTCGATATTATAATCAATCGGATATTTTACATACTGGATTTTTCCGCCGTTACTTAGTTCCCAAAAACGGTATTCCAAATCCTGCTTTTCAATCGGGGTAATATCTTCCGTTACGTGGCAATGAAAACTGTTGGAAACATACTCACGGTCACTAACCCCTTCAACAATGCCGTACAAAGCACGGAATTGTTTGACTTGAAGCCCGCACAGGCTTTCGGCAGGAGTCCCGTAAATGGCATATAGGTTTCCGTCGGCGGTTTTAAATTCCTGTATTTTTTTATTGATATGCTCAAGTACGGAAAGGGCAAAAGCACCGTCTTCGACCAATGACTTACTATTATAAAGCTGTTGAAGTTCATTAAGTGCCGTAATGCCGAAACTTGCGGTTGCGGATTTTAGCAAGGGCTTTATTTTATCGTTTAATTGCAAATTACCGCCCCAAAAACCGCCTTCGCAATATGCCAACGGATTGGTCGATGCGCGCATTTCACCTAAATAAGCATAGGTTCTGATATGGAGATTGCGGATTAAATT
>WQST01000028.1 GCA_009787745.1 Lachnospiraceae bacterium | reverse complement strand
TTAGTCAATATTCGACATGTTTTAGGGTGTTTTATCCCTATTTTGTGAATTTAAACTACTTTTTGAAGCCTGTAAGGTATTTTTCCCACGATTCATATATCGTCTGAGGGTCATAAATGTCCTTAAGTTTGTGCGCATTTACGCCGATTTGATTTATTAAATGGGGATTTTCGAGAAGATGCTGCAAGTTTTCCTTCATTTTTTCGATACTGCGAACCTGCGTGAGAAAACCATTTTCGCCATGCTCGATTAGGTCTCCCGGCCCCCCGCACGGGCAGTCAGTCGCTATACAAGCAAGACCCAACAACATAGCTTCTATCAAAGTATTGGGTGAGCCTTCGGTGTCGGAGCATAGTACATATATACTTGCCCGGTAAATATCTTCTTCGATACAGTCAGAATTTCCCGGAAAATGAATCCTGTCAGACAGCTTAAGCAAAGCGGCTTCTTCCTTAAGAGTTTCCTTAAGATCACCTTCGCCATAAATAATAACCTGATATTCAGGATATTTATCAGCAAGCCGCGCAAACGCCTGAATCAACAGACGATGATTCTTGTTATCATCAATGCGCCCAACCGCGACAATCGTCTTATCGCGCTCACCTTCATAACGTTCTCTGAAAAAACGTGAACTGATTGGATTTCTCAGAATTGATAATTTTCGGCGCAAATGGGGCGGAAAGAAATTACGGCTTTCTTCGGTTTGCAATAAAATCCCCTCGGCAAAGCGGTATATGAAGAATGCGGCATATTTTTCCAAGGCCGAAGGATATTCAGCTTCAGGCATTCCGCGTACCGCAACTGTGACGGGAATTGATAAAAAGCGGCCGGTCATAACCGCCATCATGTTATTTTTTCCGATAAAGGAAAGAATCAAATCAGGCTTCTCACTTTGCCAAATTCGGCGGAGTTTTTTGAAGCGGCGATAAAAGTTTATGATGCGGCTATCGGTCGTCTCCGCTTCGGTTATATCAGAAATAATTCTTTTGGCCGTTTTATTCAAAGGATATTCATTCTCTTTCTTATACTGGGTTACAAGAATGATTTCATGTCCGCGGCTTAACATATGGTCAATTATATTTACCGCTACCCGTTCGGTACCGCCTTTTTGCAAGGCTCCTATCAGTATGGCAATTCGCATGAGTTTCTCCTTTAATCAATATAATAATTATACCATTTCTGAAAAGTAAAGAATGACCAGACCAGCCGTGAATAATTGGCGCCTGACGCCGGCCCTCCGTCACCTTTTATGAGATAATCGTTTACCAGATTAATAATATAATCGGCATTAAATAGCCCTTGGTTCCGCAAATAGTCCTTATTGACCATATCGGTCAATTGGCTTCGCAATGATCCCCGCATCCACTTATCGAGCGGGACGGTAAACCCTACCTTGGGGCGATTAAGCAACTCGCGGGGAATGTATTTGTAGGCAATATCTTTGAGGATTCTTTTTTTATTTCCGCTTTGGTATTTAAATTGATGCGGCAGACGAAACGAATATTCAATGACGTCTTTGTCAAGAATCGGACAGCGAGCCTCCAGCCCGTATTTCATTGAAGCCCGATCAACTTTTTGCAAAATATCCGCGCACATATATGTTTCTATATCGAGAAGCATTCGCCGCAACTGCCAATTTTTTACCTCATAACGCCTTTCAAAAGGATAAATGACATCCTGCCCTGTTTCACAATCTACCATCTTCTCCGCCATATGAACATAGCTTCCGGCGCCGAATTGAACCTTTTTATCAGGGTCTCTGTTCGCGGAGATTACCCTGACATTAAAAGGTAAACGGCGCTCAATTTCTAATTTATTTATAAGCGGCAGATTCGCAAAACCGTGAACGATACCGCCCGTGAAATCAAGAAGCTGTGCCTGCTTAACTTTTTGGTAAATATTATAGCCGCAGAAAAGCTCATCGCCGCCATCACCTGACAATGCTACTTTAATATCTTTAACTGCCAGCTCCGATACCAGCATGGAGGGAATTTGCGAAGCGTCGGCAAAAGGTTCGTCATAAAAATGCGGTATGCTATCTACCAACGCAAACATTTCATCTTCGGTGATATAAGTTTCCGTGTGATCTGTTCCCAAATATTTTGCCACTGCTTTGGCATATTTAGCTTCATTATGGCTTTCATCATCAAAACCAATGGAAAAAGTCTTAACAGGGGTTTCCGATATTTGTACCGCTAAAGCTGTTACCAATGAAGAATCATAGCCGCCGCTAAGAAATGTTCCGATGGGTACGTCTGCTATTAATCTTTTGGCCACGGCTTTTTTCAGAATTTCGGTTAGTTCAGTTATACCTTGCCCATAGTTGGTGACGGGGGCTTTTCTCATTTCATGGTATGCGTCCTTTACATCCCAGTACTTATTTATCTTAGGCGAAAAGGGGGGCTGTATACCTAAATTCAGATGAATGAAACTTCCCGGCGGTAACATCCTAACACCTTCAAAGATGCTATCAGGATGACAAATATATTGATGGAAGAGATAACGGGACAGCACATCTTTACGAATATCTTTCTTAAATCGGGGGCGCTTCATTAATGGCTTAAGCTCAGAAGCAAAATAAAAATTGCCATCCTCAACCTGATAATAAAGCGGTTTCTTTCCAACCCGGTCACGGAACAAATAAAGCGCTTCCGCTTTTTTATCATGTATCGCTAGAGCGAACATTCCGTTAAGGCGATTTATGAAATCGACTCCCCATTTATAATACGCGGCAATTATTACTTCCGTATCACTGCTTGATTTAAACGGATAGCCGGTAAGTTCTTTTCTCAATTCAAGAAAATTATATATCTCACCGTTAAAAACAATCGTTACGCGCTCATCAAAAGAGTGCATCGGTTGATGCCCATGTTCTGAAAGGTCGACAATCGATAGACGGCGCTGTGCAAGTCCCATACTGTAACCGTCTTTTAACGGTAATATAAAAGCACCGCGGTCATCAGGGCCGCGATGTGCCATTGCGTCATTCATTTCGTGAAGTTCATCGATTGATATTTTTTGCCGCGAGACAAAACCGCAGATACCGCACACTCAAGATTCCTCTTTCTGTAATTATTCCACTAGTACGACTTTCTTTTTTCGATAAAAATGTTTGTAAACTTGATTAACAAAGTTATTTTCATCTTTCGTTATTGTCCAGTGCAGTAATGGACCTTGCTCATTATTAATTGGTTTTAAATAAGCTTCTTCAATTGAATCGTCGAGCAAAATATCCATATATTCGGCAAACCGCCACTTATATTCGGCGGCCGCGCCGCTCTCAACATATACATATGCCCTGTAGGCAAAACTCTCTTTAATGCTGCTGCGAAATGTATAACTAAGAACTAAACAACATATTAAGATGGGAAAAATAACTGCGTAACGATAATAATGCTCATTTAATAGAGCTTTGATACTTTTTCCTGTTTGCTCACCTCTCATTATCAATTTATTTATTATCCAACCTTCACAATATAAAATGACACTCGTCCATGTAATTAAGAAGATTAACCATTCTGTTACTTGCGGGCCAAGAGATGAATCTGTCACACCCAATAATTCTATCGCATATATTCTGGGTGTATTCATTGCGCTATTGATTAAAAAGATGACAACTATATATAACAAGGGGTAACGGAAACGGAAATTCAATTTTTCACTTTTTATAGCTTTAAGCAATCCTAAATAACCAAATGCTAATGTTGGTAAAAGAGCAATAAATAAGAGCGGGACAGTTCTAAAATAATCAAAAACAATTGTTATTTCCTGAGTAACAGATCGCATTATTGTTGTTATAACGAAATTTAAATTGAAACCAAATTCCTCATTAGCGCGGTTATTATGACCCGGTGAACTAATCACAAACATAAAACCAATGAGACATATTAGAAAAGGCAAGATAAGCCACAGCATACTTTTGTCTTTGTTCAAAAAATTTACGACTATTACTATCATATAAATAAAGAATAGCAATAAACAATAATGATAGCTGATACCGCCAATAATAAAGCTAAGAAGCGAAACATAAACAATGTATCTCCATGCTTTTGTTACTGTAAACCGATGCGTAAAAACTAATAATAACATGAATGATACATGCGGAATAATGTAATGCGTTGCTCCCGCATACCAATACATTCCGATATTAAAACTAGGCAGATACTGTAATGCAATAACCATAAATATTGAATATAAGATGATAATGTACTCCCAATTGAACTTAAAAACTTTTCCAAGGAAATAATAGAAAAATATCGCTGTGCCAAAAACATTAATCGTAATAAAAAAGTAAACTCCTATCCAAAATGAGTACGGAACAAAGGTTTCCGGCATCAAAGAAATAAAGAAAAATGTAAACCACGCTCCGCTAATAGATTTATATGATCTTTCGACCGTATAAAGTGACGCTTTGATAACTTCCCAGATGGACCCTGTATCCATCCACGCCGCACGGGTAAGCGCCGCATACCCCAACTCATCCCCGCCCGGTCTGGCATAATGAGCAAGATAAAAGAAGGGGAACAAACTAGCTATCATAATTATAATTGCAACAATTGCTATTTTTTTATCATCAATCCAATCACATATTGTCTTCATCTTATGTTCTCTTTCATGTTCAGTTGTCTATCGTCCGCCTTCGAAACCTCATGATACCGATACTCAAAATCACGGCGATTTTTTAATGTCAGATTATGAAGAATCAACCCTGCAAAAAATGATTGCAAAGCCGCAATCAACACAAAACCGCACACTATTAAAGTCGGAAAACGCAGTACCAATCCTGTCTGACTGTAATCGATAAGAACAGGTATCACAAAAGCTACGGATAGAATTGTTAAAATCGCCGACAAAAATGAAAAGAAGCTTAACGGCTTATAATCCTTATATAATTTTGCAATCATCTTTAGAACTCTAAATCCGTCGCGATAGGTATTGAGTTTCGATTCACTGCCGACAGGACGGTCACGGTAATCCACCACCACATTATAAATACTCATCACATTAAAAACCGCATGGATTGTCATTTCCGTTTCTATTTCAAAACCCTGTGACAAAACGGGGAAAGTTTTTACAAACCCGTGGCTGAAAGCACGGTATCCTGTCATAATATCCATGATGTCACATCTGAATAAATGATTAATAGTTCGCCTGACCAGACTATTACCGAAATTGTGAAACGGTCTTTTATTTTCACGGAAATAAGTTGACGATAAACGATCACCGATTACCATATCGGCATTCTTATTTAGAACCAAATCAACCATTTCCGCCGCCTGTTCAAAGGGATAGGTATCATCACCATCGACTATCAAATAACAATCCGCTTCAATTTCGCGAAACATCCGCCGGATAACATTACCCTTGCCTTGCGTATATTCATTACGCAAAACGGCTCCGGCGGCGACTGCTAATTCGGCCGTCCGATCAGTTGAATTATTATCATAAACATAGATTACTGCTTTCGGCAAAGCTGTTTTGGCGTCAGTAACTACTTTTGCAATCGTCTTTTCCTCATTGTAGCACGGGATTAATACGGCGATTCCTGGTTCAGACATTTATCCGTTCTCCTTACTTTCCAATAACTCAAATATATGTTTCAAATATGCTTCACCCGTAAAGACTAAAGCCCGCCTAGTCGCGGCATCCTTATATTTCTGTAATAAATCAGCACTTGAAAGCATCTTTATTACTATCTCAGCCATAATTCGCTCGCCGGCGGTAATTACGTTTGCATCAACATTCTTGGGTTCATTCATCGGTTTAATTAAAATACCATAATCACCCCAAAGGGCGGATTCATCTTGATATACCCGGTCTCTAACCGCTTCATTTAGCACATCATCAAGCAATATTTCCGCAGGGCCGCTTCGGCAATCACACGCAACCGGAACCATCCCCATCGCCATCGCTTCAATTAATGCATTGGGAAATCCTTCCATCAGTGAATTTAATAAGTATATTGTACCACTTTTTAGATATTTATAGGGATTTTTTTGCATCCCCGTAAAATAAACTTTTTCCGCTATTCCTAAATCACTCGCCAATTTCTTGTATTCAGTAAATAAACCTTCACCAAGAATGGTTAATCTCACGTTAGAAATCTTTTGCTGAATTAAATAAAATACTTTAACAGTATGCCAAAATCCTTTAACATCATCTTCGCGCCCCATCGACATTAAATGAATTAATTCTTCACCGCTATCGTCCCATGATTGCCCCCTTGGTTCAGCGCTTTCCGCCAAGCGCTTCATTTCCTTTACATCATAAGGGTTATAAAGGGTTATTGCCTTTTCATAGCTAAATCTTTCTTTTAATTCATCGGCAATAAATTTTGAACAGCAAAGCAATGTATCGGCCTTTCGCATAAATAAACGCAGTTTTGCTTCTTCACCCATATCCATATAACTGTGAAGACTAAGCCATGCTTTACTTTCCTTCGTTTTCGATAAAGCATTGACGATATTCGCCGTTGCGCCAAAGCTGTATGCGACTATCGGATTATGGATTTTTTTCAGCTTCCGCACTTTTTTCGCACGGATAATGATATTGAAAAATTTTGCTATTTTACCCTTTTTAACTCCTTGCTTTATATCAATTATGTTAAGGCCTGTGACATCAAAAGCGATATTGCCTGAATCAAACAGAACAATAATCACATCAAAATGAGGTGTCAAAAGCCTTGCCGTTGTTACGCAAATACGCTCAAACCCCCCCTGACAGAGGGTTGGTGAAATCAGCATGAATTTTTTCTTATTGTTCATTGTCTTCATAAAATCTTTCACTTTATATAACCCTAACGAAGAGACGCAATATTATTTGACAGATAAAACTCTTCCATCTTTTTCGCTTGTAACTCCGCGTCGAATCCTGCTTCTTTTATTTCAGAAGCTCTTTTTATCCGCGGATAATCGGATGATTCGCAGACGAACCGCGCCCACTTAAGCGGGTCGTCATCTATGCTCATCGCCTTTATCATATCTGTAATCATAATCTCATCAGCTATCGTGTCAGAAATTAAGCATTTAAGACCGCTCGCCTGCGCTTCAACAAGCACCCCGGGTAATCCCTCGAAAAACGACGGAAATACGAAGTAATCCATTGCCTGATAGTATTCCCACGGCTTATCCACTCTTCCCGCAAATACTATCTTTTCGACTATTCCCAACTCTTTTGCGGTCTTACGGAATCCCTCCTGTCCGCCGCCGACACCAATTAAGAACAAACGCGACTCGGGAATTAATTTCTGGACTTCAAAGAAAATCTTAAGCAAATAAGGATGATTTTTTTGATAATCAAATCGCCCGACATGTCCGATGACGAACTTTCCTTCTAACTTAAAGCGGTTGCGTATTTCATCCCTTACGGCTTCATTATATTCAAATTTCTTCGTTTCAATCGCATTAGGGATATACATTACCTGACCCTTTTCCCATGCCCTTTTACCGAACACCGCTATCCCTGCGATACGCGAACAAGTAAACATATGAGCGGCGATTTTATTAAGGCGGCACTCCAGTATCCGTGTCAGTAATCCTTTAATCCCCGGTTCAACCCCCGCATTACGGGAGTGAGCAATCGTGACATTAATCCCTGCTTGTTTAGCCAGTTTCAGGTATATGGCCGCCGAACTGGTAAGATGCCCTTGAACCATTGCGAAATCATGATGCTCATTAAAGAATTTTCGAACCGCTTTCCGATAAGAAAAGAAATTATATATCATAAAGCGGGGAATCCGATAGATCCTTCCCCCCATGCTTACTATTTCTTCTTCAAAATGACCTTCCGCTTTATTCACCAAAAAGTCGAACCGGACTTTTTCCCTGTTGATATGACGGTACAAATCCATTGTCCGGCTTTCAGCACCGCCGCGGTTAACGGATGCAAAAACATGTAAAATACGAATTGGTGCAGACATAACCTTCGCCTTTCCTAATGATTTATTAACGTAGTATAATCAAATTCATTGACCATATCAGTCAATTTTCTCAATTCTTCCTGATAATTATCAGGCGTGAGCAAGTAAGTTCCATCCTTAAAACAGCTAACTAAATAATCATTTATATCAGGGCTATAGTGTCCCGCATCACGATAATTATAAATATTAGCAACGATATCAGGATCATTCATCGGTAAAAATAATCGCACATTATCATAGTGAATAAGCGTCTTAATCGTATCGTCGATCACCGCGGCGATATCATCCGTGTCTTTATCAAACCAGTAAAGAATGCTATACGGCGGGAAAAAAAAGATAAATTCTGATTGCGGGTATGATTCAACTAAAGGAACAATATTTAGTTGTAAATTTTCTCTAACCGATGCAAGCAGAACATCTCCCGGCCAAGAATTAATCGGTCGGATTTTCGTTTCAAAATAATCATTAAAGTCAAATTCATTAATAAAGTTACCGTATGCCAATTCACCGTCGCCTATCCAATAAGAATACCCGTCAAATGTCTCGGACGGTTTACCCGCCAAGGTATTAACAATGAACGGCACTGTATTTCTGAGTAAAACATTTTTGTTCAAAAGATATGAAGCATCATTAAAGGGGTTATTATCAAAAAGGTGCTCAGGAAAAGGTTCTCTTGCTTCACTTGCATTTTTTTCAATCAACATATTTAGGTCAAGTCCCATATAAACTGATTTTATTTCATCATTCGATTTAAAGGCCAATTCAAGAAGAGCATTAAAATTCTTTGTTTTCCCGCCGGAATAAGGCACTTTTACGGCATTTTCGCCTAACAATTGACTGAATAGCGAGGGTTTGAAATTCTCTGACATCGATGTACCGATAATAATTGCATCATAGTCAAAATTCCTGACAATCCCCGGGTTCACGTAATTTTGGTCGCCGAATCGATAGGAAAGCCATTCATGGGGCTTATGGTAATGAAAAAACGGGTCGATAAAAACCGTTAAAGACGCTATCAAAAACAAGGATAACGTCACGATAGAAACCGTTAATAGACACCATTTCTTATATAAAACCATTGCGTACCTCTCTTAGAACCCAACATAAATAAAAGCCGTGATTTCGGAAAAAGATAAAATTCCCCAAATCAGTAAAACGACGGTTACTAACATACTTGCTAACCTTGGCTTAAAGGATAAAATCCTTTCATTTATATTCTTCATAAATATTATCGCAATAAACGCAAATATTGTCATTAGCCAAAAATATAACTCGTAATCGGCAAAGAACGGCAGTTTAATCAATCTATCAACGAGCATTGCTTCGGTTATCTTAAATGTTTCTATTAAGTTAAGATATGATCCATCAAAATCAAACATAAAAATTTTTCTTATCACTTCATTCGCCTGGCTGATAGACTCCGCGCGAAAATATACCCATGTCAAGTTTATCAAGAAAAAGGTTATCAACCACCTAATAATTTTATTCACACTATCTATTTGCTTCTGAAACATCCTCGTTACCGCAAAGAGAAAGCCATGAATCGCTCCCCACAAAATAAACGTATAATTCGCTCCATGCCACAAACCGCTTACCAGAAAAACCGCAAACAGGTTCAAATAAGTGCGAACCTCCCCTTTCCTGTTTCCCCCCAAGGGAATATATAAATAGCGCCTGAAAAAGCGGGTAAGCGTGATATGCCAGCGCTGCCAAAAATCTGTGACGGAAAGAGCCTGATACGGAGAATCGAAATTTTGCGTTATTGTTATGTTAAACATCAACCCAAGCCCTATTGCCATATCACAATAGCCGCTAAAATCAAAATAAATCCGGAATGTATAAAATAACATAACCAGCAATGCCGATGCTGTATCAAGCATCTCAACATTGCCATAACCCCAATCGGCTGCGCGGGCAAATGTATCCGCCAAAAGTACCTTTTTCCCCAACCCGAGCGAAAAAGCCATCAGACCCTTGGCTAAGTTTTCATAGCTTACCCTTTTCTTTTCTTTATCCTGAAATTGCGGAATCAATTCATCATGAAACAAAATCGGCCCGACAATTAACTGCGGGAAAAATATCACGAAAAGGGTATAATCAAGAAAATTATATTCAGGCACTTCTCCTCTATAGCAATCAACAATATACGCTATTTGCTTAAAAGTGAAAAAGCTTATTGCCAACGGCAAAATCAAATACCGCAGCGTAAAGCCAGTTTTAAAGATATTATTTACATTACTAATAAAAAAATCAAAATACTTATAGTAAAATAAAGCGCCTAAATTCATGATAACCGATAAAGCAAGATAAAGCTTGCGGCGATTAATCTTTATTTCTTTTTTTATCAGCTTACCGGCAAAGTAGTTAAATAAAATACTGCCCGCGATAATCGGTAAATAATAAAGGTTAAAATAAGCATAAAACCATAACGACATTCCCGCCAGCCAAACTTTACCCCCGCGGTAACTCAGCCGATTCAACAGGAAATAAACCGAAAATGTCAATGGTAAAAAAAGCAGAATAAATATATAGGAGTTAAACAGCAAGCAGGAAACCTCCGAAAATTCTTTTTCCTTTTAGGAGTTGGTTGTACAATCTGTTAGAAAATGGTCTTTATAATCACGGAAATCTTTACACTCATTATCAATACTGTCAATCATTTCAATATACTTTTCCTGAACCAATGTTTTATAATTATCAAAATTATCATAGCCTTTTTTCGTCCATGCAAACGGATGAGTCAAAACCTGAATTTTGTTATGATTATTCAAAGTCTTTTCATCAGGATAACCGTAACGCCAAATATGATTAGAATCTGATAAATATTTAATTTTTAGCTGTGACTCCGCCGCGGTATTTTCCGAATAAGTAAAAAAATCATCCTGATAGGCATTAATAATGCCGGGAAATTTGATGTTCGCCTGTAATATACTTTGGCCGGGACGATGAATGGAAAACTGATTGATTTCAAAACCAAACATCTCGCTTAAGATATTCATTTCTTTAATTATTTGCTTGCGAATCAGCTTTAAATCTGTAAGACCGTTAAGCGCGAAGTGAAGCCCGATATGATGGCCGCGTTCTTGCATATCCTTAATCATATCCATATTTCGCCGTGAGAGAATGTTGTATGAATTATTAGTCCACTGAAAAAAATAATTAGCTGTAAAATCTAAATTATCTTCTATCCGTGACAAAGCGTAAGCGCGCGATACGCTAAATTCTACATCATGACGCATAATAATAAAACGCTCACGGTTTAAAGCTTTTTGATATGTTGTGTTTAATCCTGTCGCTTTAATTTGAGTAATGATTTCTTTATAATCATCATATGAAAACATTAATTTTCCCTCTTTCTAATCTTATTAAGTATGTCATTCTGAGTGTGAAATACATCTAATATAATCAAGCCACTGAGCAGTAATTGTATTAATGTTACATACCTCACCTATTTTCCGCGCTTCCCTACCTAACGATTCCGCATACTGCGGATTATCAAGCAAACGGCGAAGGGCATTGCAGAGAGCCTCTTCATCCCCAACGGGGATAAGCAAGCCACTCACCCCGTCATTAATCAGAGCCGCAGGGCCGCCGCAGGGGCAATCTGTCGAAATAACCGGCAGTCCAAGTGCCATCGCTTCCATTAGGACGTTCGGTAAACCTTCACGGTCAGAATTAAATACATAGATAGAAGCATTAACAATATCCTTCTCCAAAGAGTCACTCGCACCCATCAATTTGACATAATCACCGGCTTTATGTTTACTTATTATGCCCTCAAGAATTTCCTTGGTTCCGTCACCGTGATCACCGCCGTATATTTTTAGGATATAATCAGGATAATCATGATGAAGGCGGATAAATGCATTAATGATACCCGCTTGGTTTTTATACCCTTCCAGCCTGCTTGAGTTAACAATTTCTTTTTTTCTTTCCGACGGCGGTGATATGCCGAGATATTTTTCATGTAAGGGATTAAGGATAATCCTTGATTTTCTTTGTATTTTCTTTGCAAAAAAATCCCGTTGCCCGCTTGTTTGAAAAACACATCCCGCGGCACGGGGAAATAATAGTGCCACGATAATTCTATTAATCATAGAAGAGTAATAAATCTGCGGCGGGTTTCTGACAGATATAATAACAGGTGTTACTGTTCCCATTGAAGCCAGCAACGCACGATAATTGGCATTACGGTCAAAAGCTATCATAATATCGGGTTTTTCACTCTTGATAAAAGCACGAAGATATTTTAGTCTAATAAGAATTTTGGATAATCTGTTACTTTTTTCATCAATGGGCAAAAGTCCGACATGAACCCTCCGAACCCTTGGATCGAGGGCGAACTCAATATCACTGTGCCACTGCGTCGTAATCACAACATCAAAATTCATTTCAGCAAATCGGTTAGCCAAGTTGGAGACGACCCGTTCAACACCGCCATACGCAATCGTATTAAGATGAAAAATTATTTTTGTCATAATTGACTAACTCCTTTGATGTAACTTAACTAAATACATCATTAACTTTAAGCAAAACATCACTCTCATATCGGTCAATCAATAATGAACCGTCAACAGTCCGAACAATTACCTTATCACCAAATATATCAATTATCTCACCCGGGGCATATTCCGAAAAATCTATCATTTCATCAAAAGGGTGAGCTTCCCATATCTTAACTATGGAATCACCCATCTTTGCCCGGGCGCCGGGAAACGGCGCCGCGACCGCCCGTATTAAATTGTATATTTCCCTCGTTCGCATTCGGAAATCAATTTTTCCGTCAGAAGCGGTTCGTTTTTGATACCATGAATCAAAATCCTTTGACTCAGTGTTTATCGGGATATAGGTCCCTTTTTCTTTTGCTTCATTAAAAGCAATTATCAATTTACGAATCAATCTTTTCGAACATATCATATTCTTATATTGAGCCGTTTGGATATCGTCATGAAGAGTGAGCGAAAACATCTCCTTCGCAAAAACATTGGGGCTGTCAGCTTTTTCATCGTAGCGGAATAAATTGAGATTGAACCTCGTATCACCCAATAAAAGAGACCAGTTAAGAGGTGAACGGCCCCGGCCAAAAGGTAGATAACCGCTATTGCCATGAAAACCAAAGATGCCGTATTTAAAGCAATCCAGCACTGATTGCGGAATTAAGCGTTGCCATCCCATAGAAATTCCCAGCGCAAATGAATTATTGCCTAAAAATGTTTGCATCTTTTCATCTGTCAGAAAATAACTGTCCGCTTCAAAGACAGGGATGCCATATTTTTCGGTTAAGATATTAAGGCCTTTATAGCCTGAAATCTGATTTCTAGCCGTCACATCTGAACTTATCGTAATAACTAAGTTCACTTGCCGAATGTTTTCATGGATATATGCAACTATATTTTCCGTAGTGTCTTTAACCCCAAATATTGTGAGTTCGTAATTCATAACCTCTCCCTATAACTATAACCGCCAATAAAAATAATCATCACCTGCAAAATCCCTGCGATTAAACAACCCTTTTATATCAATAAAAATCTTTTTCTCATTATCTTTATTAAAAAATGAATCAATTATCGATTTGCCGAAATCTTTAAAATAATCGTGAGCGACGGCTATTACCACCGCATCCATGTCCGCGATATCACCAATATCCTTGAAGTCAATATTATACAACTGACGCGCCTCTCTAACATCAGCGACAGGGTCAGATACAAGCGGATTAATCCCGTATTCCTTAAGCTCATCATAGATATCAATCACTTTCGTATTACGGGTATCAGGGCAATTCTCTTTAAATGTAAAGCCCAGAATTGCGATTTTCGCTTTTTTTACCGAAATATCTGCTTTGATTAAGATTTTAACTATATTTTCCGCAATATACTTACCCATATCGTCATTAATTCGCCGGCCTGCCAGAATAATCCTAGAGCGGTATCCGACCTCCTCGGCTTTATAAGTAAGGTAATAAGGGTCAACCCCGATACAATGCCCGCCGACCAAACCCGGGTAAAATTTGAGAAAATTCCACTTCGTCCCCGCCGCTTCAAGAACCGCTTTTGTATCAATTCCCAATTTACCAAATATAATCGACAATTCATTCATAAAAGCTATATTGATATCGCGCTGGCTGTTTTCGATGACCTTTGCCGCTTCCGCGACCCGGATTGATTCGGCACGGTAGACGCCTGCTTCGACGACAAGTTCATATACTTTGGCAATCGTCTCAAGGGATTCTTCATCCATTCCCGCGACTATTTTTACTATTGTCTCCAAACAATGCACTTTATCACCGGGATTTATCCGCTCGGGAGAATAACCGACTTTAAAATCAATACCGCATTTAAGCCCTGATTCTTCTTCCAATATCGGAACACAGATCTCCTCCGTAACCCCGGGATAAACGGTTGATTCATAAACAACGACAGACCCTTCGGTAAGGTTTTTCCCTAAAATAAGGCTGGCGCCTCTTAGCGGCGAAAGGTCGGGCATATGATTATCATCAACAGGCGTCGGTACCGCCACGATATGGAATTTCGCTTCTCTGAGGCGGGATGCTGAATCAGTAAACTCGACGGTGGTATTTTTGATAACCTCATTGCCAACCTCTTTCGTCGGATCGATACCTGCTCGATACAAGTCGATTTTCTCTTTATTCAAATCAAATCCGACCACTTTTGCCTTTCTGGCAAACGCAACCGCTATCGGCATCCCGACATAACCCAAACCAATCAGAGAGATTTTTTCATTTCCTTTTTTAATTTCTTCGTATAAGCTCATTAATTTTCCTATTCCGCATCTGCTGACGCCATCGGATAGCTAAACTTCACATCCCTATTCCGAACTATCACCGTTACGCTATAATCATCATTTGCATTATCTATTTTAACATCTAAGCGGTTACTGTTCCCCTCATAGCTTTCCGCTAATTCTCCGTTTCGGTACAAATTCCAATTATAAATATAATCATGTTCACTTAAGTGATGCCTTGCCAAGAAATATTGACCATCTTCGTCATTTACAAAAACAACGTCCGATATGCCGAAATTTATCACGATTACATCATTAATAATGCCTACCGAACCCTCTGACGGCCATACAGGCATATTGCTTTCAAGCACAATATTTCGTATGCCGTTATGCTCAGAACCTTTATAACTTGTTACATTGACCCCATTAAGATTATTCAGCGTCCTGACAAACACATCACTCATCCAAATACCGTCAGCATGTAAATTTATATACGGCGTACTTAAGGGGTAAAAATCGTCTTGCGGGGTTCCGTCTTTTCTGAATATATCTTCGACATACCAATAATACTCATTCGGCAGTACGCCAAAAAAAGTTAAATATTTAGTATCAGATTTTAACTGCGGTATGATCGGATCAATTCTATCAGCCAAACGTATTGTTATCGACTTAGCTTGCTCGCTAAGATGGTATGCCTTTAAATAGAACACGTTATTAATTATGATAAAATTAAGACTGATATACAAGGCACAAATCACCAGGAAAAAATGTAAATTATTAAAAAAGGTAACTTTAAGCGCCGGATGCTCAGATATGATAATAAAAAACACCAAGCTTATGACAAACGCATATATCATAGTGCTTACAACATTCTCGCTGATAAACCCCGCAAGATTACTTACAAAAGGAACTAATATAAATAGAGCAAATATAAGCAGTAAGCGCCAAATCTGCCGATTAAGCTTTAGACTTATTATAATACTTATCAATAAAACCGCTGATAATACCGCAAACACTATATATGCTATCAATAACCCGTTAACCGTAATGTACATACCGCCGAAAAAACTACCGAAAAAATAACGATAAGTTTCATAAATTGCTTTAGCGAATCCTCTCAGCGAAAATAACTTCTCGCTAACACTGTCTGCGCTGAAACCCCGATTGTCGTTAAAGCCGGCATTATTTATCGCAAACGAAAGAAAAATTGAAACCGTGTAGGAAATAGCACCGAAGATGCCTAAAAGGATTGTCCGTATCGTTATATTTCTGAAAGTTTTGAAATCAAAATCATTTTTAAGCAAATACCAAATAAGGTAAAAAACACATAAAGATGCGGTGACATTGATATTTGCCTGATAAATAGCTAATGCTAACATCAGGAATCCGCCGCCGATGATAAAGCCTTTGGGATAACGGATTGTAACATATGCCGCCATTACAGCAAGCATTATTCCAAAATGGTAGTTAGGCGTATCATACAGAAACAAGTTCGTAACGGCTATTGACGGAAAAGTCGTCAGTAATGCACTCACTAAGATAGCGTTAATCTTTTTTTCAATATTGAACATCAAACAAACATAAAAAGCCGATACCGCCAGAAAAAACGAAA
>WQST01000027.1 GCA_009787745.1 Lachnospiraceae bacterium | reverse complement strand
TCGGCGGGTAACTGTGAATTTTCTAAAAGTGCTTGCGCTAAAAGAATTTCTTTTTCTTTTGCTTTGTATTCGTCGGAAATTTCATCCTGTGAAACGTGGAGCGGATACATTGCGGCGATTTGCATGGCGAGGTTGGTTAATGCTTCACCAATTGCGTCGTTTACCACATCTGTTTTCGCTAAAACGATAACACCGATTTTTCCGCCGCCATGAACATAGGTTGAAACCATACCGTCAGCGGCGATAACTTTTTCGAAACGACGGATGCTGAGTTTTTCACCGATTTTGGCGATTTTTTCGATTAATGCTTCATTTACTGTTTTGCCCGGTTCGGCTTTCCAGTCTTCGTTTAAGAATGTTTCAATATCAGGGGCGTTGGTTTCGGCGGCCTGATCGGCGACGTTCATTACAAAAGCTTGGAACTCTTCATTCTTAGCGACAAAGTCGGTTTCTGAATTTACTTCGACGACGGCGGCTAAGGTGTCTGATTTTTTGACGACACGGCAAAGCCCTTCGGCGGCGATACGGCTGGCTTTCTTCTCGGCTTTTGCCTGACCGTTTTTGCGTAGATATTCGATTGATTCTTCTATATTTCCGTTACATTCATTCAGGGCTTTCTTACAATCCATCATTCCTGCACCTGATAATTCACGTAATTCTTTGACCATTCCTGCGGTTATTTCCATTTTAGTAATCCTTTCTATATAGATAGTGAGAGATATTTAAGCTTCGGCGGCGGCAACGACTTCTTCGATATCGGTCGGAGCGGCGGCAGGGGCTTCCTCGGTTGCGGCGGGCGCTTCTTTATAATCCAAAGCTTCCGCACCTTGATTCGCTTCGATAACGGCGTCCGCCATTTTGGAAACGATTAGTTTGACAGCACGGATGGCGTCGTCATTACCGGGAATAATGAAGTCGAGTTCTTCGGGGTCGCAGTTCGTATCACCGATACCGATTAGGGTTACACCGAGCGAATGGGCTTCCTGAACACAAATTCTTTCTTTTTTCGGGTCAACCACGAAAATCGCATCGGGAATCCGCTTCATTTCTTTTAAGCCGCCGAGGTTCTTTTCTAATTTTTCCCATTCTTTTTTGATGGCGATAACTTCTTTTTTGGGTAATACATCAAATGTGCCGTCTTCTGACATTCTTTCGATAGCTTTAAGCCTTTCAACACGGCTTTGGATGGTTTTAAAGTTAGTCAGCATTCCGCCGAGCCATCTTTCACTAACATAGTACATACCGCAGCGTTCAGCTTCTGATTTGATCGCATCCTGTGCTTGCTTTTTGGTGCCGACGAAGAGGATGGTCCCGCCCTGTGAGGCGACTTCGAAGATAGCCCGATAGGCTTCGTCAACTTTTCCGACTGATTTTTGTAGGTCGATGATGTGGATGCCGTTTCTTTCGGTGAAGATGTAGGGAGCCATTTTGGGGTTCCATCTTCTGGTTTGGTGTCCGAAATGTACACCTGCTTCAAGTAATTGCTTCATTGATATAACGCTCATTTTTACCTCCATTTGGTTGGTTTCTTCCGCAGTTTTCATCTTCGCTACCCATCCGGCTTAGTGCCGAACACCGCAGGTAGTGAATCCACTGCGTGTTTTTTGACAACATTCGGATTATAACACAAAAATATCGGCACGACAAGGGGTTTTTTCCCTAAGCAAAATTATTGATTGAGTCATCTGCCGATTCATGATATAATAACTTCATAATTCTTTACATTCTATCTTAAAGAGGAAACCATGTCTAAAAGGATTAATAATATTCGTGTTGGATTTCATGGGCCATACGCTATAATGGCAATGGTTTATATATGTTTCATTATCTATGCTTTTATAGTTGATTCACCGTCACATATTCTTGACGGATTAGGCCGAATCCTCAAGTCACCATCCATATTAGCGACCGATTACATCGAAATCGGCGGAGTGGGCGCGACACTTGTAAACTCAGCCATCGTCGGGTTTGCCGGTTTGGTTATGTTACTGTCAAATAAGGTAAAACCTAACGGCGCCATGATTATGGCGATGTGGCTGACGACAGGGTTCGCTTTTTTCGGCAAAAACTTTTTTAACATGTTCCCGCTAATTATTGGTGTCTGGTTGTATTCCAAATATCAAAAAGAACCTTTTATTAACTATACATTAGCCGCTCTCTTAGTCTCTACCCTTTCTCCAACCGTAAGCAATATTGCCTTTTTGGGCGTCGCAAGCCCTGCCGTCGAGATTACTCTGGGGATTTTATTCGGCTTCCTGATTGGTTTTATTTTTCCTGTGGTTTCGTCCGCTACCGTCAGGGCCCATCTTGGCTATAACCTTTATAACATGGGTTTCGCGGGGGGGATTATCTGTACGATGATCTTTTCGCTTCTTAAAAGTTCAGGGATTCATATGACGCCGGTTGAAACTTTTAGTTCCGGTAATAATGCCGCGATTGCCGCAGGGCTTTATATGATTGCGGCCGGTTTATTTTGTTATGGTTATTTCGTTGGCGGGACTAAGGATAAATTCCGTGAATTTCTGGCTATCCATAAACATTCGGGGCGGTTGGTTTCGGATTTTTTCTATGAACATGGGAATAGTATATACATAAATATGGCGGTTTTATGCGCCTTTTCAACGACAAGCGTCCTGCTGCTCGGCGCCGACCTGAATGGTCCGATTATTGCATCGATTTTTACAATCATGGGCTTTGGCAGTTTTGGTAAACATCTAAGGAATGTTATTCCGATTATGACAGGGGCGATTTTATCGTCTTTTATTTTCGGCGGGATGCCCGGTATTCATACATGTATTATTGCGATTCTTTTGTCAACGGGCTTGGCACCGATTGCCGGGCATTTTGGGGCGTTTTGGGGTATTGCCGCCGGGTTTATCCATGTGAATGTTAATTTGCATACGGCTTATTTAAGCGGCGGGATGAATTTATATAGTAACGGACTATCCGCCGGGATCACGGCGATGTTTTTAGTACCAATAATAACAGCATTCAGAAGAAAAGGTGCGAGTGAAGATGAAGATTGAATTTGAAAAAACCATGTTGCTTTCCGGTGAATTACTTTCTTATTGCCACAAGAAAGGCGCAAAGAACTACCAACTGAATATTACGGAGGAAGCGGACGCAATGCTTTTTACGATTAAAGCATTCCCGACACATATATCGGAAGAAAAATTAGAACGCCTGAAAAATAAACTTAACACGCCGCGTAACAGAGAGATTGAACAGGATTTTTGGGGATTGAGCGGTGAATCAGAAAGCGGGTCAGAGATGACTTTGGTCGGCATGATGTGCGACGAGGCTCATATAGAATATGATTGCAACGAACTTTCGATTATGATTAAGAGATTAGAAAAGCACGGTTGATATTGCTTGGCTTTTGTTATTTTGGCAGTGTTAAAAAATTACCCGCATTTAATAACAGATGTTATCAAATGCGGGGTTGTTATTGCTTATGCTTAATGTCATCCTGAGCGCAAGAGAAGGATCTTCCGTTCATTATAGCTTAACCGAGATCCTTCGCTTGCGTTCAGGATGACCAAAACCTTAGAAATATGAACCGAATAAATTACCCGTATTAAAGTTGTTATTGAAATTACCGCTTGCCGTATAGGTATTGGCTCTATTCGCTTCGTTCGTCGCGGCGAAATCAATCCATGATGCCTGCGCCGAAACCCTGTATGCATATGAACCTGTTCCGTTGAAAAGGCTTTGCGCTGTCGTCATGTCGGCTTTCTTAAAGGTTTCTTCATCAATAGATAACCTTCCGTCAGAACCAACTGTAATGCCGACTTTGTCAAGCATGTTTTTGTTCGCGTTTGTTATTCCGTTAAGTGAATTAACTTTTCCGAGGACACTGCTCGAATTAGAATCACTGCCTTTCGTTAATAAATTATTATAATCATTAACAAAAGTCGATACGGCTTTATAAATATCATCAGTTTTAAATTCTCTATTAGTTGATTTAACACCATTTGCGTCGGTAACGGTAACATCTTGCGTGTTAAAAAGGGATTTCGCTCCTGTTTCGATTAATTTATCCGTCGATTTCTTTAGTGCATCGGCATCACTCTGAATATTCTTCAATTGTTGCGCCGAATCTTTTGAAGTCGATATTGAAGAATTAGAATTATTCACCACACCGCTTACACGGCTTTTATCAGGACCGTAATAGGCATTCATAAGCTTTCCGTAGCTGCCGTTTTTGATACTGGCATAATCGGAAAGGAAATTCAGGTTGGCGGCTCCTGCTACCCCTCCGCCCCGACTCGGCAGAGAACCTAACAACATCGAATAATCGCCCCTGGTATTGTATCCTGTTAATTCACTAACATCCATTCTCATTCCCATATGTTCACTCCTTTGATAACCGGCGGTCGTCCTTGACCTATTCATATAGTAACTCTTACATCCTGTATCGGTATTATAGCAAAAAATGTAGTTAAAATCAATATCTTTAGCAGATTTACTATTACTAATTCATAAATTTGCTTAGTTTAACCGCAGGTTTTTTATATAATATTTATATCGGCTCATTAGATAATTTTCCTCATAGTGGAAACATTCAAATTTTTATGCTATACTGGAAATGATGAAATTATTACCGGTGAGGCAAATTTAATGTCTGTTCAAAACAATGACAAAACTAAATATATTCGTTATGCCGCTATAATCGCGTTGCTCGGGAATGCGGTTCTTGCCGGTATGAAAATAACCGCCGCGCTGTCTTCTCAAAGCGACGCTCTTTTAGGTGATGGGATTGATTCGGCAACAGATGTGCTTATCAGCATCGTTACGCTTTTTGTTGTAAAAATTCTTACTAAGCCTGCCGATATTGAACATCCGTGGGGACATCGGAGAGCGGAAACTATTGCAACCACTTTTCTGTCATTTTTGATTTTCTTTGCGGGCGCACAGCTTATTATCACTTCGATATCAAGCCTTATCAGCGATATTCATACGCCGATGCCCTCTACTTTTGCGATTGTTGTATTGATAATCTCCATCATCGGAAAAATCTTGCTTGCCCTTAGTCAGCACTTATTAGGAAGATACGCCGATTCGGCAATGACCAAGGCAAATGCGAAAAACATGGCTGCTGATGTGTTGATTTCCGTCGGTGTGCTGATGGGATTTGGGATTGCATATTTAACGGGGTCAGGTCACGCGGACTCTATTATGGCAATACTGATAGGCGCATGGATAATTAAAACTGCCATTGGAATATTTCTTGAATCCAGCCTTGAACTGATGGACGGCAACAATGATTTAGAGCCATACCGAATCATCGTTTGCGCGGTAAACGCCGTAGAGGGAGCGACTAATCCCCACCGAGTACGGATGCGCCGCATTTCAGGGTTTTGGGATATTGACCTTGACATTAATGTAAACCCCAAAATATCCGTACTTGAAGCGCATATAATAGCGTCAAAAGTGGAGGATGAAATAAAACTGCGTCTCGAAAGCGTCTTTGACATAATGATACACATTGAACCTTGCGGTGATGATACCGACGAGGCATATGGATTGTCAGAGAGGGAAATTAAAGGTGTTTAAATTCTTGCCGTTCTGCGTGACAAGCAAATTAGGTGATGTTTTGATAGCCGAAAAATGGTAGTTATGATTTAGTTATCCATTATTTTAAATAAACAATCTATAATGTCACTCCGCTTCTAAAGATTGCCATATCTCTTATTTCGTTTTGTTCTGTTTTGGTTAATTGCTCGCCATTTGCCAGTTTTATTATATAGGTGTAAAGTTCGGCGGTAACGTCGTCTATTGAAGCGCCTGTTGCAATTGAACCTGCATCAAAATCAATCCAGTTTTGTTTTTTCTCATAAAGCGCGGTGTTGCTGGATATTTTGATAGTTGGGACAGGGGAGCCGAAGGGGGTTCCGCGTCCCGTTGTGAACATAATTATGTGCGCTCCGCCGGCGGCCAGGGCGGTTGACGCTACCAAGTCATTACCGGGGGAGTTGAGCAGATTTAGACCGCTTTCCGTTAGTGCTTCACCATAATCCAGGACGTCAACGACTGTCGCCGTTCCTGCTTTTTGGGTGCATCCGAGCGCCTTATCTTCTAGAGTGGTAATTCCGCCTTCTTTGTTTCCCGGGGAAGGGTTTTCGTAGATTGGCTGGTTGTGCTTGCGAAAATAATCTTTGAAATTATTGATTAGGTTTACTGTCTTTTTGAATATTTTTTCATCTTTACAACGGTTCATCAGGATTGTCTCGGCACCGAACATTTCCGGGACTTCGGTTAAAATCGCCGATCCGCCTTCGGTAATAATACGGTTCGTAAACGCACCGACAAGGGGGTTGGCGGTGATGCCCGAAAGACCATCGCTTCCGCCGCATTTAAGACCGATGATTAACTCGGATGTTGATACTTGTTCACGGGTATCGTTTTGCGCGATTGTTATCAGTTCATTTATTAGATCTATGCCGATCTTAATTTCATCGTCATAATCCTGACAATTTAGGAATTTAATCCGATTTTCATCAAAATCACCTAATTTAGCGCGCATTTCGGCGATACTGTTATTCTCGCAACCTAAACCAAGAACCAGTACCCCGCCCGCATTGGGATGGTTGATTAATCCGCTCAACGCTTTTTGGGTGTTCTCATGATCTTCGCCTAGTTGGGAACAGCCGTAGGGATGGGGGAAGCAGTAAACTCCTGTGACACTGCCTTTTATCATGCTCTTTGTTTCGATTGCGATTAGGTTTCCGATGGAATTTACGCAACCGACGGTGGGGATAATCCAAATTTCATTGCGGATGCCGACTTTTCCGTTCGGACGTTTGAAACCCATGAAGTCGCCTTGTTTACTCGCTTCGGTTTTAAGAAATGCGGGGGCGTAGGTGTATTCTAAATTATCGGATAGATTGGTTTTTAGGTTATGGCTGTGGACATGGTCGCCTGCTTTGATATCTATACTTGCAATCCCGATTGAGTAGCCGTATTTTATCAATTCTTTGCCGATCGGAATATCGAACAGCGCGATTTTATGCCCCATCGCTATGTCTTTGGCGGCTGTAATTTTCTTATTGTTTATGAAAAATTCTTGCCCTGCGGTGAGCGGATTAAGGGCTACTGCTACATTATCAATCGAATTTAAGACGATTATATCCATATGATACCTCATACTTTAACACGGTTATTCTGAGCCAAAGAAAGAATCTAATTAACGCAAGATTCTTCGCTTACGCTTAGGATAGCATGTTAATTCAACAATTTTACTACCGCATCACGCATTCCCAAATCGCGGATGCTTTGTAAGGAAGCGGTCACCGTTTGGGGAAAGTTGGGGATTTTCGTTAAATCTTCGCCCCAGAAATCCGTTCTGCTTAAGAATGCTGTCACGATTTTTTCCGTATCCATTCCTTTGGCGGAAGCGAAAAAATCAAGCACCGACACATCGTCCATGATATCATATTGCACATCGCCGCGCAACCCGATAAACCTATCGCCATCTTCTTCATCGTCATACTTTTCACCGCTGTAAAAAGATATTAAAGCCGCAAGAGAGAAGCTTAAAAGCGGCGGCACCGCTCCTGTCTTCGCCTCGGTTTCAATAATGGTCGGTAAAACACGAGCCTTGAATTTCGACACTGAGTTAAGGGCAATAGATAGTAGATTGTGCTGAATGAAAGGATTTTCGAAGCGCTCTATCACATAATCAGCAAACAATTGAACCTCTTCTTTCGGCAGGGGAACCATCGGAACTATTTCATTATAGATGGTGGTTTCTAAGAAACGGCGCATGGTATTATCTTTTACCATCTCTCCGACGGTATCAAGCCCCATGAGATATGCCGCCAAAACCGACGATGTATGCGCACCGTTTAAAACTCGTACCTTTCGCTCCCGATATGGTTTTAGGTTATCCGTAAAAATTACCGGAAGTCCTGCTTCATTAAGAGGTAATTCCTTTGCGACCGCCGACGGATCCTTGCTTTCAATAACCCATAACGCGAACGGCTCTCCTGCTACGATTAGCTTGTCTTCGTAACCAAACTCCCGTTCTAAATCATCCGCTTCATTATGAGGGTACCCTGTCACAATACGGTCAACCAAGGTGTTACAAAAGGTATTGCTTTCATTAAGCCAATCGGCAAAAGCTTGGGGCAAATTCCAACGCGTTACGTATTTAAGGCAACAGTCTTTGAGCGTATCACCGTTATTTTCAATTAATTCAACAGGCAAAATAATCATTCCCATATGAGGAGCGCCGTTAAAATATTCGAACCGCTCGTATAAAAACTTAGTGAGTTTACCGGGGAATGTTTTGGGTGGTGTGAAGGCTATTTCATCGGTTTCATCATAGACAATTCCTGCTTCGGTAGTGTTCGAGACAATAAAGCGCAGTTCCTCGCTTTTCGCAAAAGCGGCGTAATCTTCGTATTCTTCATAAGAAGCGACGGTATCTGCGACACTCGTGATTACTTGTTTTTCTACATATGTTTCGCCGTCTTTTTTTCCGCGAAGCAGTACTGTGTAGACGCACTCTTGTGACTTTAATAACTCTAAACTGCCAAAGGAAGTAGCTTTGACGATTTGGATATTGCCGTTAAAGACTTTTTTATCATTGGCTATTTGAATCATGTATTCAACGAAGCCGCGCAGGAAGTTGCCTTCACCGTATTGGAAGATTTTGACAGGGCGTTTGGTTTTGGGGTTGGTTTGGTTGATTTGGTTCATGGTTTGTTACCCTTTCTGTTATGTATGTAACTCCGCTTCGAAATTTCTGTTAATATACCCAATTATATCATATTTCGGTTATTTTATATCAATTTATTTTGCAAAAATATATCATACAGCTTTTTGCTATGCAGAACATAACTTGCATGTCCTTCGCCTTCGAATATTTTAAGGACGCTGTTCTTGATGTTTTCCGCAATCATTCGGGTATGTTCATCCTTCACAAAATCTTTGCTCCCCGCGAAAACATATGTCGGTGTTACTATTTTCCCCAATTCTTCTATGTCAATATTAGGTTGTGTTAGCATCATTTTGAACTTTTCATTGCGCGTAAAGAAATATACAATTTTCATTAGCACGGTATAAATTCCTTTTATACCGTCAGGCTGAATGTTTGCCCCGCTTATAATTAGTTTCGAAAGCATCTGAGGATATTTAACCGCCATCAAAATACCAATAATCCCGCCATCACTGAAGCCATACAGAATCGGTTTTTCGATGTCTAACTCGCGGATAAATTCCGCAATATCCTCCATCATCGAGTCATAATCAAGTTCTTTAACCCGACTGCTTTTGCCGTGGTCACGGCTGTCTATCGAATATACTGTATAATCTCGGCTAAGATGCTCGGTTAATACATCAAAGATAGTATGATCTTCCCCATTTCCATGCAATAGTAAAAATGGGGTGCCTTGTCCGCTTTTTTGATAGAATAGGTCGATGCCGTTTACTCTTATAATCATGAGTGGTTTTTCCTCGCCATAATCAGAATTTACTTTCCTAACCTTTTCAATTTTAACACTTTTCTCACATAAATACAATTTGACGATTTAGATTATAGAATCACCGGCAAGTTTAATAACTGTTGCATAATTCTTTTACATTTTCATTAACTACGTACCCTCCGATTGTGCTGTGTTCATAAACTTTGTCCGGATGTCCCCATGTAAAAGTAAGTAAAGCCAACTCTCATAATCCGGATGCAGGTTCATGTTGAAAGCCCTAATACATCGCGGCATAAATTTGCAAATTGCTTCACACGTAATAATCCATTACTTTCAATTTCTGAATCTTCCTGTGTTTTTAACATTTTATTATATATTTCGTTATATTGTTCAATTCTTTCCATATCACCTAATATTCTATAACATTCTCTTAATCCATAGATAACATTACTATAACGTTCATTTTTTAACTTCATAAATTTAATAAGATTTTCTGCACAAAAGGGGCTATCACCATATATTTCGCCTTCCAAAGCATTTAAAATAGCCAAGCAAATCATCGGTTCTCTTCCAACTTTCATTCCTTTTTCTAAAAAGTTTCTTGCTCGAGTTATATCTCGATTCAGCAAGGCAAATCTGGCAGCATCATAATAAAATACTGAATGCATCGGAAACTTACTAACAGCTGTCTGACTTATCCAACCTGCATTATATTTCTCGTCGCTGATTTTATTTAACGATTCTTCAGTCGTAATCCAATATACCCATGCCGTTATATCATCTTTATGTTCTAAGCAAGCCTTTCGCAAAATCCAACGAACCGTAAATTCTGCTGGATCACCAAAATCTCCGATTGTATTGATCCCTTCTTTTTCGTCCTGATTTTGCTCAAGTCTTGCCCATGCTATCATAACACTTGAGTCACCTGCACAATCTTTATACCCCTCACGAAAAATCCAACGTGCTGTAAATTCTGCGGGGTTATTAAAATCACCTATTGTATTAATTTCTTCATTTACAGCTTGATTTTGCTCAAGCCTTGTCCATGTTACAATAACACCGTTATGACCGGTCCAATTAATGTATGCCTTACGCAAAACCCAGCGCGCGGTAAATTCTGCGGGGTCATTAAAATTACCTATTGTATCAGTCTCTTCATTTTGGGCTTGCTTTTGCTCAAGATTTGCCCATGTCACCATTATATCAGCATTACTGACACAATCATTATATGCCTTTCGCAGAACCCAACGCGCGGTAAATTCTGCGGGGTCATTAAAATCACCTACTGTATTTATTTCACTATTTTCAGCTTGACTTTGTTCAAACATTGCCCATACTTTCGCAATTTCATTATTAATTCCACTATTTTTGTATGTCTCTCTTAACACCCAACGAGCCGTAAATTCTTTGGGGTTATTAAATTCACCTATTGTGCTATCTCCTTCTATTTTGGCTTGTTTTTGCTCAAGCATTACCCAAATTTTAATAATTTCCATTTTACTGTAACATTTTATATATGCCTTTCGCAAAATCCAGCGAGCGGTAAACTCAGCAGGGTTGTTAAAATTACCTATTGTGATACATCCTTCAATTTCCGCTTGCTTTTGCTCAAGTATTGCCCACTGTAACCAAGCTTTCTCAGACTTCTCACTTTTCAAACAAATCTTTCGCAAAATCCAACGAGCGGTAAACTCAGCAGGGTTATTAAAATCTCCTATAGTATCGTTTCCTTCAATTATGGCTTGATTTTGCTCAAGCATTGCCCACCTCATCCAAAGTATTATTCCTCCTTTGTATTCTAAACAAGCTTTACGCAAAGCCCAACGAGCGGTAAATTCTGCCGGTTCGATAAATTCTCCTATTGTATTGATTACTTCTTTTTCATTTTGCTTTTGCTCAAGTTTTGCCCATGTCCTCATAATATTAGCACTTGCGGCATTATCTATATATGCCCTATGCAGAAACCAACGAGCCGTAAAATTTGCGGGTTCATTAAAATCACCTATGTTATCGTTATTAATTTCAATATTTATTACCATGTTTAGTAAGTGTTCATTATAGATTTCTCGTTCAATACATAAGATTATCAAGTCACGCTTTAATTTATCATCATCTATTCGGCTAACAACTGTATTCAAGAAACTCGTTTTACTCTTCAAATAATCTAACATAATCGCAAATAAATAGCTTATGCTTTCACTTGCCATATTAAAGCAACATGAAATCAAATCTAATATATTTTTTTCGTATAAGGAAATTAGCTCACTTCTTCCTGTGCTATTAAGACATTCAAAATAATACTCCAACAAACTAATCCGTACTTCATCAGGAGACATCAAATCATTCACATCAGGCTCCCAAATAACTTCATGCTCACAATCAAAGAAGTATTTATAAAACAAATCAGATATCCGTTCATGTCGTGTTTCATAATGACCGTGTGTTTTTTGAATAATCTCTTTCTCTAAATACTCCTTTGCATTTACATTTTTTAAGCCCAATTTATCACATAATTCTTTATGTTGCGGTATCGTAATTTTTATCTTCACATGCTCCAATAACACAATATGTGCCAAAAACGATAATGCTTTCGGACACTCCGTTTTCAACTTCTTCATAATAGTTATTGCCGTCTCTTCAAGAGTCTCGGTATCATAATTAAGCATTAACATCGAAGCATACAAAAAACCCTTAGACCCTTTAAGAAACAAATTAACAATCTCATCATGTTCACGCGCAGATATTCCTCCTCGCTTAACGCATAATGCAAACTTCTCTGCTTCCTCTCGCTCGGTTATTTGCGGGATTATTTTTTCCCGTACATTATTTTTAGCTATTCCATTTTTCTCCCGAAAAATGTTCCATTCGTTTTTTCTCGCGCAAATTATTACGGTTAAGTCTTTTGTGATAGCTTCTCGTAAAAAATTCAGAAACTCAGCTTTTTCTTCCGGTAAGTTATCAATACATAACACTGCGTCATTCGGAAAGTTTCGCGGAACCATAAATCCATCGCCGTCATTATGATAAAATACCCTACGCCCTCTTGATAATAATTCAGCGCATATCTGCTTTAAAACAGTACTTTTCCCCTCACCGCCTGCCCCAAGCAAGGCAATAATACCCTGCACCTCAAGGCTATCGCATAAATCGTCGATGATACTGTCTCGTCTGACAATTCGGTTACTAAACGCCAGTGCCCAAGTACACCTTCCGCCTTCCAAAAATAATTTCAAAGCTTTATCTGATACATTTCCATGGCCTTGTTTCCATTTTTCATCGATTGAATACCAACAATCATTAATAGACTTACTAATTTTAGATGAGGTTTCATTTGGCTTTTTCATCACATGCGAATTTAAGATTCCAAAAGAAATATCACTTTCCAATTCTTTCGCCGCCCATTCACGGCTTTCATTTAACTCAAAGATTAAACTTGAATATTTATAATCACTTTTATTAATACGGATAATTTGACAAGACAAATCATATGTTCCCGGTTGATAGCTTGCTCCTGAAGTAAAAACGTGGGTTTTTTTCTCTAAAGTATCGGCTTTTCGAATCTCACCATGAACATGCCCATTTAAAATAATGTCGGAAAATTGTAAAACTGTATATTTCGTGACAGGGTTTTTGTTGTATTTTACTCGTTCATGAACATTTAATTCTTCAAATGGATGATGAAACAAAGTAACCTTAACGCCTTCATTTTTTTCAAGAGACTTCTGCATATCAAAAGCCAATTTCTCACCAATCCACAACTTACGCGAGTCACTATTATCCAAAGAGCACCATGCGGAATTTAGCACAATAAAATTAATACCACAAATCTCGCGATAGCCATACAAATACTTTATTAACTCTTTTGTATCCGCATTTGCCTTATTCACAAGCGGCGGTATTCCTAAATCTTTACAAAACTTCACATAATTCACAAAATGATGGCTTCGCATATCAACACTTTCTATAGACAAATACTGCACCGATTCTTCTACGGTTGATATACGGATAGAAAAACTCGCTTTACTCCTATCAATATCATGATTCCCCGGACAAAAAACAAATCGCTCAAATGATAAATCAAGCCCCTTAGCCAACTTCTCAAACCACGCTGCCGCACTTTCATAATCAGCTTCTTGCGCCTTCCAGCCAACATCCCCGGAAACGGCAACCACATCAGGTTTCCACATCCCGGGCGCATCTTTCACAGCATCAATTAATTTTTCTAAAATATACTCACGTTCTTCAAATGAAGAAGTATTAATCTCCGCGCCATCTACATTTTTTTTAAAAGGCTCAACACCAAAATGTAAGTCCGATATATGTAAAATATTCGTATAGTCTTTACTCATAATCAGCTTCCTCTTTAGTATAGTTTGATATAAATAGTATAACAGATTTTGTTATAATTTCAAATGTAGGAAATTTAGTAATAACAAGTAAAAAGCAATCACTTTTCGCGATTGCTTTTCATATCTTTATAGAGATTAGTATATTGACCATCTCGGTCAATTTGCCGCTATTCAGAAAGCGCTTTCCAATTAGCTCTATAAATGAATCGCAGTTACACCATCACAAACTCTCAAACCGACTGCCTTCCGCCGCAATCCCATTATCCTTATAAACCTTCTTCTCAGGCACTTCCAAATCAACATACAGTGAGTCGAATATTATCCTCAACTCATGCTCATAGAAGTGTCTCCGCCGATAAACAATCCCTGCGCGGATTACGACAGTTACATCTTTGATATCTTCAACTTTCCGATAACTAATATTCAAACGCATTTTCTTACGGTAATGCAATCTCCTAAAGAATAAAGTCCGCTTAATAACCGTTTCTTCATCTTCTTCATTTTTCGTTATATACTCTACCTTAATCCTCATCACAAACAATAGAATCAAGAACAGCAATATCAGTAAAGCAATCAGCAAAATCAGCGGACAAAAACGGTCTATATTAGTCCTGTGAACGGTTGATGCGCCTGCAAACCCATGTCTGGCGAAGTTTCCGTCAGGATCGAAGATGTTTTCATAAGCATTTATCAACCCTGCATGGATGTTTTTACCCCACTCCAGTATTCCGAGACTGTCTGCTTCCGCCTTTTCTTTTAATTCAGGATGCGAACCTTCCTGATTATCATTAACCGTATTATTTGCGGAACCGCTATTTTCGCCGACACCGCTTCCCTGAGTGTCGTCAATAATAATCGTTTCACTTGGCTCACCTTCGCTATAAGGAGGCTCTTCATCCTCTGAAGCGGGTGAACCCGTACCCGGCTGATGCGAACCCGACGGATTATTCGGCGTCGGTTTTCTTGTCAGCATTTCAACTGTAACCAGTACCTTGATTTGCAAGTTACCATCCGCATCCATGACTACGACACCGTCAGGCAGGAAATCAGGCACTTTATTAAGCGGATTATTGCCGACTTCGGTAACAAGTACATAGAACTCATCATGTCCATAATAACCGATATCAGGAACATAGGTAAATGTTCCGTCGGAATGTAATTGTACCGTACCATGCTCAGGTTGGTCGAACAGGTTAGAACTCATCTCATACATAAAACCTGTTGCGGTATAGATACCGTCAATCTTGTCATTCGCGGCTATTACGCCATTAATACTGCGGTTCAAGCCATCTTTTATTTTTAAAATTATCGGCGCGGCGACAGGGGCATCGTTACGCGGTTCAATTATGACATCAATGTCAGTTACCAGCAATCCGCTGTTGCTCTTAAGTTCTAAGTGTAAAACTGCTTCGCCGAAAGCATCGGGAGCAATCTCCATAATAATAGAAACGATAGTACCGTTAATCTCCGTTTTGCATTTCGACGCGGAAATGAACCCGGGATTGCTGACGGCGTTGGTGACTTTAAGGGAGCTAACGGCGCTTATCGGAACATCGGCATCAAAAGCAATTTCGCGCGTGATATAGGTATGATCCTCATGATCCCTAATTTGCACCGTAAAATAAAGGGTAATTTCGGTAAAATTATTATAGGTATTTCCATCATCAATCCGGATCTTGACACTATCGGCAGCCGTACCGGGATTCGGGGTATAAGTAAATTTTCCGTTGGTTGCAAAGTCCGCGTCAGGTGTAAATGTTCCCGCGGTTGCATCGGCGATAACACTGTAAGTCAGAGGGTCATTCTCGATATCCGTTGCGTCAACATGCCCGACTACTTTACCGCCGCCGACGATCGTATAGTATTGATCTTCGGCTACCGGCGCGTCATTTACCGGTGATACATGGACTTCAATTGTCTCCTGAACGCTTAATCCGTCAGGATCGGTGACGGTGATTGTTATCAAGACGGGTTGACCGGGTAAAGTAAATTGGTCGGGTTTCGGGGTTAGGGTTAGAGTCAATTCACCGCTCGGATTACGGGTCAACTTCATCCGGTCACGACCGATAACTGTCGAACCGCCGACCTGAATATCAATGCTCAATTCATCAGGGATATTGTCAGGGTCGCCAATATTAAATATAAGCGGATACACGCTATCTTCATCAATTGTATAAACAGGGTTCAAATTCATAATTTCGGGCGGGTCATTTACCGGGTTAATGATAATCGTTACCAAAGCACTTGAACTCTTCGTCCCATACGAATCGAAAACACTGAATTCAAAACCATCATTCGGCAACTCACTTCCGTCATGCTGATAAATAAACATATTCGCGATAATATTTCCATCGCCGTCAACTGCCTGCGTCAATGTGCCGTGTAAAGGGCTTGATTCAAGAATATAAGCCGTGATATAATCCTGATAATCTTTATCCGTTCCTTCCAGCGTGATTATCACCGCATCACCTTCATCTACCGTAACCGTTTGCGGTAATGCCGTCGGTTTGGTATTCGTCAGTTTAAAGGGGCCATATGTCTGAAAATATTCATTTCCCGCATTATCGATGGCATAAAGGTGCAGATAATAATTACCGATAATCCGGCAAACATCACTATTTCCGTTCGCGGTTGAAAGCATCTGATAACTGCTCAAATTAGCGGGGGCAAGGCTGCTGTTCGAAAGTACGTACCCATATTTATTAAGCTCACTGCCGCCTAAGTCACTATAGGAGAAGGTGATATCAATTTGTTCGGTCGCATCAGTCCCGATTATATAATTACTGCCAAGGCTTTCGGCTGTAACATTAAAGGACGGCTTGATATTATCAAGGATATGCACAGGAGATAACAACCACGCGGATTTTTCTATCGGTAAAGTCGCATGGTTATCAACCGTGCGAACACGGAAGCGTACAGTATCACTCAATCCGCCTGTGTTAAAAGTAAAGTTGTGTGCTGTCTGTCCCGCACTTGTCGTTATCGTATTTACCTCATCCCATGTCGTTCCGCCGTTATAACTAACCTGAATTTCGTATACCAAACCGCTTGCCGGTGTTTCTTCATCCTTCCCTTCGGTAAAGCTAAGGTTAATCGTATCGCCGTCTTTATATATCCCTGATGCAGGATCGAATTTCTTCGGCGCATCGGGAACATCGTTCACTTCGGTTACATTGATAGTGATGGTTTTCGTATCACTCTTCGCGCCGAAGTTATCGGTTACGTAATATTTGGCTTCCAAGACATTTTTAAACGGATGGACGCCGTAACCCGAATGGGTAAATTCATAAACCCCGGCGGTCGCAGTTGCTTTCCATGTACCGTATGTTGTGTCAGGGGTCTGCGAAACCGTAAATGTCAAAGTATCACTAACATCAACATCACTAACTAAACCGCGCAAGTCAATTATCACTTTATTAGCGCCGTTACCATTTTTTTCATGCTCCCAAACGCCGACCGACGTATCGTTAGCTACCGGAGTACTATTATTAATTACATAAGGCCCGAAAGTCCTAATAACCTCATTCCCCGCATTATCCTTAACAAGAGTATGAATATAATAACTCCCTCTCTCCGTAAAATTAATAGTACCACCTGAGAAATTCAC
>WQST01000026.1 GCA_009787745.1 Lachnospiraceae bacterium | reverse complement strand
CTGAAAAAAGCGCCGATTTATTAAAAAACATCGGTATCTGCTTCATGTTCGCCCAGAATTATCACATCGCGATGAAGTTTGTTGCGCCGATAAGGCGGGAACTCGGGATAAGAACGGTCTTCAATATCATCGGCCCGTTAACTAATCCGGCGGGCGCGAAAATGGAGTTAATGGGTGTTTATGACCGCGCATTGGTAGAACCGCTGGCGCAGGTGATGTGCAACTTAGGCGTTAAGAGCGCGATGGTGGTTCACGGTGAAGACGGACTTGATGAAATTTCACTTTCCGCACCGACCTACGTCTGCGAGGTAAAAGACGGCTGGGTGCGTTCTTACACTATTACGCCTGAGCAATTCGGTTTCAAACGGTGTCAGAAAGAAGACTTACAAGGCGGGGTTCCGAGTGAAAACGCCGAAATACTGAAAGCGCTCCTTAGTGGTGAAAAAGGCCCTAAGAGGGACGCGGCGGTCTTAAACGCGGCGGCGGCGATGTTTGTCGCCGGTAAATATGAATCAATCGAAGCCGCCGTCATAGCGGCAAATGACGTTATTGATAGCGGACGGGCGTTTACTAAATTGGAGGAATTTATATGCGGTTCGAACAAATAGATATTTTAAGCGAAATTGCCGCTAAAACAAAGCTAAGGGTTAACGAACAGCTTAATATGAATAACGGCGCTTTATTCACAAGCGCTTTAACCCAAAATAAAATAAATTTTATCTGCGAAGTAAAAAAAGCATCACCGTCTTTGGGGGTAATCTGCGACGATTTTGATTATATCGGAATCGCCAAAGATTACGAATCAGCGGGGGCGGCGGCTATTTCAGTATTAACAGAGCCGTTTTATTTTAAAGGCAGTAACGATTATTTAAGCGAAATTTCGCAGAATATCAAACTTCCCCTGCTGCGTAAAGATTTTATTGTCGATGAGTACATGATTTATGAAGCTAAGTTCTTAGGCGCAAGCGCCATTTTACTGATTTGTGCGATTTTAGATGATACGCAAATAAAGAAATTTATCAAAACCGCCGAGCAACTAGGACTGGCAGTCCTAACCGAAGTCCATGATGAAACAGAGGTTAAACGCGCCTTGGATTTAGGTGCGAAGATTATCGGCGTTAATAACCGCAACTTAAAGACTTTTGAGGTAGATTTAAAAACAAGCGAACGTCTGCGCAAATATATCCCTGATGAGATTATTTTCGTCGCGGAAAGCGGGATAAAAACGCGTGATGATGTCAAGCGGTTAGAACAGATTGGCGTTAACGCTGTCTTAATCGGCGAAACCCTGATGCGCAGTGCCTGTAAAAAAGCCGAACTTAACAGACTAAAGGGATTATAAATTATGCCTGAGATAAAAGTCAAAATCTGCGGGCTTTCCCGCATCACTGATATAGAAGCAGTAAATAACGAAAAGCCTGATTATATCGGCTTCGTTTTTGCTGAAAGCAAACGAAAAATAACCCCTGAAAAGGCCGCTGAGTTACGTAGCTTATTATCGCCTAAGATTCTTTCGGTCGGAGTATTTGTTAATGAAGCAATGGAAAAAATTATTTCTCTTTATCAAAATAATGTAATTAATATTATCCAACTGCACGGTCAAGAGAATGAGCAGTATATAAAAGAGCTTAAGTCATTGACAAACGCACCGATTATCAAAGCCGTCAGCATAAAGCTTAAGGGGGATGCGCAAAAATATAATAATTCATCCGCCGATTATCTTTTGCTTGACCATTTAAGCGGCGGCACAGGGCAGACTTTTAACTGGGATTTGATAGGCGAGACGGGCAAACCATATTTTTTAGCAGGTGGGTTAAATATTAATAATGTCAGAGAAGCGATTTTAAAAACGAACCTGTTTGCCGTCGATGTTAGCAGTGGTGTCGAAACCAATGGGTTTAAAGATGCGGCTAAAATAAAGGATTTTATGGAGGTTATTAATGAATACAGATAGAGGCAGATTCGGTAAATACGGCGGGCAGTATGTTCCCGAAACGTTAATGAACAATTTACACGAGCTGGAAAAAGCCTACCATCATTATGCAAACGATGCCGATTTTCAGCACGAACTAAAAGGTTTGCTGACGAATTATGCCGGCAGGCCGTCACTCTTATATTACGCCGAAAAGATGACCAAAGATCTCGGGGGCGCCAAAATTTACTTGAAACGTGAGGATTTAAACCATACAGGCTCCCACAAAATTAATAATGTTTTAGGGCAGGTCATGTTAGCCAAAAAAATGGGTAAGACCCGCGTAATCGCCGAAACTGGCGCGGGTCAGCACGGTGTCGCCACCGCCACCGCCGCAACGCTTATGGGTCTTGAATGTGAAATATTTATGGGCAAAGAAGATACCGAGCGGCAAGCGCTTAATGTATTCCGAATGGAGCTTTTAGGAGCGAAGGTTAACAGCGTCACAAGCGGAACGCAGACGCTCAAAGATGCGGTGAATGAAACGATGCGGGAATGGGTATCGCGGGTCAGTGATACCCATTATGTCCTTGGTTCGGTTATGGGGCCGCACCCATTTCCCCTAATCGTCAGAGATTTCCAAAAGATAATCGGGACGGAAATAAAAGAACAGATATTAAATGCCGAGGGAAAACTGCCCGATGCGGTAATCGCCTGTATCGGCGGCGGCAGTAACGCGATTGGGGCTTTTTATGAATTTATCAATGATAGTGCGGTCAGGCTGATAGGATGCGAGGCGGCAGGGCTTGGAACCGACACCCCCAATAATGCCGCGACAATGGCTACCGGCTCAGTCGGTATTTTCCACGGCATGAAATCGTATTTTTGCCAGGATGAGTACGGGCAGATTGCGCCGGTGCATTCTATTTCCGCAGGGCTTGATTATCCCGGCGTGGGGCCTGAACATGCGCATCTTAAAGATATAAACCGCGCGGAATATATTCCGGTTACGGATGCCGAAGCGGTTTCGGCATTCGAATACCTGTCACGAACCGAGGGAATTATTCCGGCGATTGAAAGTGCGCATGCGGTTGCTTGTGCAAGAAAAATTGCTAAAACGATGGAACAAAATCAAGTGATCGTCATTAATCTTTCCGGCAGAGGCGACAAAGACGTTGCGGCTATCGCAAGGTATAAAGGGGTCGATATTGATGAATAAAATAACAAAAGCATTTGAAAATAAAAAAGTATTTATCGCCTTTATTACGGGCGGCGACCCTGATATTGAGACAAGCGAAAAGCTCATTATCGCGATGGCGGAAGCGGGCGTCGATATCATCGAAATAGGAATCCCTTTTTCTGACCCTGTTGCGGAAGGCCTTGTTATCCAGCAAGCTGATGAACGTGCGCTTAAAAATGGCTGCACGGTGGACAAGCTGTTTGCGATGGTTAAGCGCGTGCGCGAAAAGGTTGAGATTCCGCTTTTATTCATGGGTTATATCAATCCCATCTTCGTATATGGCAAGGAGCGGTTTATGGAAAAATGCCGTGAATGCGGGATTGCCGGTGTGATTGTCCCTGATTTACCCTATGAAGAGCGGGATGAATTATCCGACGTATGCGCCGAGTACGGTATAACACAAATTTCGATGGTCGCCCCGACATCTGATAACAGAGCGGAAAGGATCGCCAAAGAAGCGGAGGGATTTATCTACTGCGTCTCTTCCCTCGGTGTGACGGGAATGCGCGGAGAAATAAACACAAATATCGGTGAAATGATCGCGCGGATAAAAAGCATCTCGCCCACCCCATGCGCCATCGGTTTTGGTATCTCAACCCCCGAGCAAGCTAAGGAGATGGCGGCAATATCTGACGGGGTAATAATCGGAAGCGCGATTGTCAAACTGATTGCCGAAAACGGCAGGGAGTGTGTCGCGCCGGTTAAGGATTTTGTTGCAAGAATAGCCGATGCGATAAATTAAGAGGTGTGGCATTATGTCTGACATAAAAGACGAACTTGAAATCGTAAAACGGCTCTCGGGCACGAATGACGAGAGACGTATTGAAATAAATGAGGTCGGCTGGACGAGCCGGGTTTATGTCGTTGACAGCGGAAAAGTTGTGTTCAAATTTCCGCGTAGCAAGAAATTCCGCGAAGAATGCAGACATGAAGTATCCGCACTCAAGTTGTTGGGGGAGCGGGAGTTTTGTCTGCGTGTCCCTGTTTTGAACCGGACGGCGGAGGACGGGTCTTACTTCAGCTTTTATGGCGTTGAGGGAATACCGCTCAGAGAAGTGATTGACGGCTTAAGTGAAGAGCAAAAAATAGAAATAGGCACACAAATCGGCGCGTTTTTAAGACAACTTCACGGGATAACGAATTACGGCGATATGAGGGCGCAAACCCTTGAAGAGCAGACTGTCGAATATCAAAATTGGTATAATAAAGGCAGAGGATTATTGACCGAGTTTTTCAATGAAACGGAACTTCTGATGATAGACGACTTCTTCATGCATGAAGTGCCAAGGTGCATGGTCGGAACAGGCGAACCGGTTTTCTGTCACGGTGATTTGGATTATAACAACACTTTGATTGACAGCGAAAACCGGGTGGGAATCATTGATTTCGGCGATGCGGGATTGTATGACAGGTCACAGGATTTTCGGGGAATTGAAGATGAAATCCTGCGTGAATCAATGATTAGGGCTTACGGCGGCGATGAAGTTATCAGCAAAACGGCCGCCGAAGCTACGTCAAAAATGATAGATGTTCTCAACCTGATTTATTGCATTGAAAACAATTATGTTGACGGCGTAGAAAATATCGACAACTGCTTGAAACAAGTCAAGCTGAAAATCTTAAATTGAAAGTGGGGTAATATTTTATGATAGACGTAATCCTATTTGATCTTGACGGGACTTTGCTTAAGGTTTCGCAAGAGGCATTTACTTTAGTTTACTATAGTGAAATAAAAAAATTGTTTGCAAAGCTCGGTTTTGACGACGACTTAGCTATGAAAGCGATAAATGTCGGGGTAAAAGCGATGCTTTTAAATGACGGAAGTGAGTTTAATAAGGATAAATTCTGGAAAACATTTGCTGAATTTATTGGGATTCGCGGCGATGAACTTAAAGCTATCGAAAACGAATGTAATAGATTTTACCGAAATGAGTTTGGTGCTGTAAAACAAGTCATAAAGGAAGATGCCATTTCAAAAAGGCTTGTGCGGACTCTAAAGGAAAGAAATTATAGTATTGTTCTCGCCACAAACCCATTATTTCCTATCAGTGCCGTGACCGAGCGGCTTGAATGGATCGGGTTAGAACCGGCGGATTTTATCTATATTACCCATTATGCGAACAGTAAATACTGTAAACCCGGCCTTGAGTATTATCAGGAAATAATGACNCAAATTAATAAATCACCCGCGCAATGTATTATGATCGGGAATAGCATCAGCGAGGATATGTGCGCCGCAAAGCTGGGAATGGAAACTTTCTTAGTAACCGATTATTTAGAAAATGAAAATAACAGCGCGTTTGACACGATTAGGCATGGGTCGCTTGAGGATCTGGAAGTTTACTTAATGAATTTGTAAAAATGAAGAGGGCATGATATAATAACATCATTCCTGACCACCAACGAGGTAAGTAACATTAATGCATAAATTAGCAGACCGTTTTACTGTAAATGACTTAGGGTTAAATGATATCAGTCCCATTAGAGCGGGATATCAAAGTTGCTCGCCTGAATATTCATTTGGACCTATTGTTCGCGACATTTGGATAATACAATACGTTTATAGCGGATATGGAACCCTCATTAAAAACGGAAACGTTTTTCGTGTGGAACCCACATACTGCTTTGTCATCCGACCGGGTGAAGAAACCCAATTAATAGCTGACACCATCGACCCCTGGGTCTATATCTGGGTGGGATTTAAAGCCAATACCCCTTTACCGCAAATTCTAAACGAAAAAGATGTGTTTCAAGGTAAGAATCTTGAAGATCTTTTTTTAAGTATCGCAAATTGCAATGACTCGGCAAACCGCCCTTTGGAATTATTACTGCTATCCCAAATTTGGCGTTTGATTTTTGAACTAAACCGCATAAACATCATCAAAAAAAATACGCACATTGACCGCGCATGTGCATATATTGAAAATGAATACGCGACAATCACCGTTTCTGAACTGGCGGCTAGACTATCGCTTGACAGATGTTATTTCAGTAAGCTATTTAGACATTCTTCTTTTATGTCCCCGCAAGAGTATATCAATACAATCCGCCTGAAAAAATCAAGGGAATTACTCATAAAAGGCCATTCTGTTTCACAAGTTGCCATCATGGTCGGTTATTTATCAACCGCAAGTTATTCACGGGCATTTAAAAATTACTACAAATATTCACCAAAACATTACCTGAACTCAAACACCGATAATAATATTCCTTAAAAATTAACAATATATTATCAATTTCTTTTTGACAAATACTGTTTAAGCATCATCGGCCAGTCGGTTTGGATAATATGAAAACCATTATCAGGAAACCAACCCCATCCCGTATCAAATTCACCCTGCACAGCAATGTCATCCGTATGATCAGCGCTGAGGGGTACTTTATAGTCATATAAAATGGCATTACCCCACAGTATTAATCCTTTCGCTATATATTTCTCAATCTGCTCAAGTTGTATCACAGGCGAACTATCACATGCAAACACCAATTCCGCACCAACAAAGTTAATATCCATCGATTCGATTATTTCGCTTATTTCATCTTTTTCTTTAATAATCGGCATGTACATAAAATCAGGAGCCAACTCTTCAACCATTTTTAAATATTGAATTTTCGGCGGTGTCTTTATTATGATTTGATCTACCATATTATGATAACGAACAATATCCACCGTTTCTTTAAAACACCCCTCCCAGATATGGTCTAAGTTAATCAGACAACGATCTTTGAACTGCTCCAACACTTGCGTAAGGGTAGGGATGGCGCAATCAGTAATATTATTATCATAATTCACATAACGTTCCATTTTAATTTCATCAGAAGTCATCCCGCATAAATTAATGTTACGGTTAAGATGATTTTTTTCATGTCTGACATGAAAGATAAATATCTCTCCATCAACACTTTTTATTACATCCGTTTCTAAAATATCCGCACCTTGAATCAAGGCTGCCTCAAACGCGCTAATGGTATTAAAGGGAATATTCCCTCCTGCAACACCTCGGTGTGCAGCAATCAACGTTCCTTTTTTCGTATGTTCTCTCTTAATTCTGTTATCCATGTTTTCACTCCAAATTGAATTATTTTTGTTAATTAAATACTCAATAACTTAAACTTTCAGCGAACGCGCCAAACCGCCTGCATGATGCATGATACGGCGTGAATTTTCCAAAGTATTAATAAAAATCAAACCAATCTTCCGCTCCGAAACGCTTTCCTTCGACCGTTCAAAGTGGTTGGCTTTATATCCTTGAACCTCCGTATACATCTCCCGCTCGGAGCGGTAGATAGTATTAATCGTATCTTCATCGTATGTACCTGTCAGAAAAGCGTTAGTGGCAAGCGCGAGTATCTTTTCAACATTGCGCTCGACAGCGATGATTTCATTCATCGCCTCGTCGGAAAAGATTCTGTTTTTGGCTATGTACGCATTCGCAAACTCAACCACATTCTCGGCATGGTCACCGATCCGCTCGATATGCGCGACCGCTTGATAAAGCAAATTAATCTGTTCCCGGTCAGCATCATCTAAATCCATCACACTAATTCTGACCAAAAACCGTGTAATTTCATTATCCAAAAAATCGATAACTTCCTCATTGGTCAACACTTCCCCGACTAAACTGATTCTTTTTTCGATAAATATCTTAACTGACATAGAATAAGTTCTTAGGGCAATCAGCGCCATGCGTTCCACTTCTTTCCGTGCCTGTGCGACTGCTACGGAAGGCATTCCGACTGCGTGCGGCTCAATGTGCAAAAAGCGTAATTCTTCCCGCGGCCTGTCCTCGCCCCTGACAATCAGCGAAACCAACCAAACCAGTTGTTTTGTAAAAGGGAGTAGGATTATCGCGGTCACCAAGCTAAAGATAATATGTGTTCCCGCGATTTGCATAGAAACACCGCTGCTAAAAAGCTGTTCAATCAAGCCGATGAATCCGAATGGGAGTAAAACAATCGTTGAAAATATCACCGCACCGATGACGTTAAAAAGCAAGTGGGCAATCGCGGCGCGTTTGGCCGCTTTAGTCGCACCCAGCGAAGCGATGATGGCAGTAACACAAGTGCCGATGTGGGCGCCAAAAAGAATAAAAACCCCCGTATGCAAATCAAGCACCCCTGCCGTGCCTAGGGCAATCAGGATTCCGATCATCGCCGCGGAACTTTGCAAAATCGCGGTAAGCAATGTTCCTACCACCAAACCGATTAAAGGGTTTTTCGCCTGTCGGATAAATTCCATGAACTGTTCATTAGTACGTAAGGGCTGCATGGTATCGCTCATTAAACTCATCCCGACAAACAGGATTCCAACGCCCGCAATAATCCACCCGACGCTTTTCGTTTTTTCCTTTTTGACCGCCATAATCATGATAATCCCTGTAAAGGCTACAATTGGCGCAATAAGTGAAATACGGAACGCAATTAACAGACCTGTAAAAGTCGAACCGATATTGGCGCCCATAATTACGCCGACCGCTTGCGAAAGCCGCATTAATCCCGCATTTACAAATCCGACTACCATAACCGTGGTCGCGGTCGAACTTTGGATGATGGTCGTGACAAAAGTTCCTGCAATCACGGCTAAGATGCGGTTTTTGGTCAGTACTTCAAGCCAGCGGCGCAGATGATTTACCGCCGCCTTTTGCAATCCGTCGCTCATCATCGACATACCATATAAGAATAAGGCCAATCCGCCAATCAGCGGCAAAATAATTTCTATCCAATACATATTTATCCCATTTCAATAGCATTGATGATCATTTCCAAATTAAGCTCTTTCGTCGATGAAAGCTCAATCATCGGCTTTTCTGACGTTACATACACATTTATTCCCACCGAGTACATTCCCGCCGCATGGATACTTTTAATCCCTGCCTGCGCATCCTCAAATCCAACACATTCACACGGAAGTAATTTAAGCTGTTGCGCGCAGGTGAGAAATATTTCGGGATGCGGTTTCGGGTGTTTTATCGCCGATGCATCAGCGATAAAATCAAATTGATTTGATAAGTTTAATAATTCGAGAACACGCATAGCGTTTTTACTTGCTGATGCAACGGCACAGCGTATTTCCGCACTACGGGATTTAAGCAGAAAATCTGATACTCCCTCTAAAACATCTTGCGGTGTAATCATTTCGATTAATTGCTGATAATGCTCATTTTTTTGATTGGCGAGCCGTAATATTTCTTTAGCGCTAAACTCATTTTGTTTACTGTTAATCTCTAAAATGATTTCCAGCGATTTGATACGGTCTACACCTTTAAGACGTTCATTATCATGTTCTGAAAAAGTGAATCCCCATTGTTCAGACAGCCTTTTCCATGCCAGAAAATGATAATGTGCCGTATCTGTTAAAACGCCGTCAAGATCGAAGATAAAACCTTTTATTTTTTTCATAAATCTGTCCCCGCATTTTTATAATCTAATATCATTTTTTTATCAACGGTTTTTACACCGCACGGGGTTTTTATTGATAGTGGGTTACTACCTGCGATAATTTCAACCGTAAGCATCCGATGATTTGCCGTAAATTCTAACAACTGCCCCAAGTACCACATTTTTGCGCTTACTTCATTCCATGCAAGCGGCAAACGGGGAGCGATGCGAAGTCCGTCGCGCAAAAGCCGGATCCCTAAAAAACCAAAAACGCTACACTGCCAAATCCCTCCGAGCGAAGCCGCATGAATCCCGTCATTGCTTGAATCCATTTTTTCGCCCAAATCAATACGGCAAGCGCGTTCGTAAAGTGCATAGGCATCCGCGTCCTGACCTACATCAGCGGATAAAATCGAATAAGCACACAAGCTCAAAGATGATTCATGGACGCAAAACGGTTCATAATAATAAAAACTTTGGCTTTTAACATCTTTGGCAAATTCATCTTCCAGTAAAATAAATAACACCATGACATCAGCTTGCTTAGATACTTTTAATTCACTGTAACTTGGATAAGGATAATCTTTTCTAAGTTTGCGGTATCCGCTCCTGTAAGGAGTTAAATCAATTTCTTTAAAAGACATGTAATTATCATCCTGAGGAAGGATACCGCAAGCTAAGGGGGATGGAAGGTAAAGTTTTTCAGCACATTCAACCCAAATAGGGTATTCTGTCATAAAATCAAAACGCTGACTAAATATATCATTGATATGAGGGTGTTCCGTTCTAAGAATATCATGCCAGCGAATGGCAAGCCTGATGTTTAAGTGCGCTAAATAATTCGTAAATGCGTTGTTATTAGCATGATGGGTAAACTCATCAGGCCCTATTACATCAGTAATTTCATATCTTTGCTTCTGTTCATTAAACTCTAAACGCGAACACCAAAAAATCGCCGTATAAAATATGATTTCACAACCGTAACGAAGCATAAATTCGATATCTTTAGTCATTTCGTAATAGTAATAAACTCCATAGCTGACACAAGCTGTTATATGATGCTCAAATTCGGCAAATTTTAAATCAGGGCAAGCTTCCACATCATCGATCCATGCCGCCTCCCACGGATACATCGCACCGCGATAACCGTATTGCTTCGCTTTTTGCCTAGCCGCACCTAGGCAATGATAGCGATATTCCAGCAATGACCGTGCCGAATTCGGAGCTGTATGTATGAAATACGGCAGCATATAAATTTCGGTATCCCAAAATGTATGCCCGTGATACCCCTTTCCTGACAACCCTTTTGCCCCGATATTCATCCGCGGGTCATGTACAGGCGCCATAATGGTCAGATGATATACCGCGAAACGAAGGGCTAATTGGTCGAACGTATTTTCACTGTCGATTCTCACATCGCTTACTGCCCATACCTTCGCCCATGCCAAGGCTGATTCCTTAAAATAATAAGCAAACTTTCCAAACTCTGCCGCTTCTAAAAAACCGCGCTCTTGTTCACGTATTTCTGCGGGGGTTTTGTTAATGTTTTCTAAATCACGGTTTGTTGCTATTCTAATTATCTTTTCTACGGCAAGTTCACAGCCAATCGGAAGAACCACTTCATAAATTAATTTCGGGCCATCTTCGGAATTATCATCTTTTCTTATAACTTCAATCCTGTCAGGTACTGATATATTGATCGCTTTAGTATAAGTAAATTCAATTCCGCTTTGCATGGTCGTCTCTGAGAATTGGATTATATTTTCGAAAACCTCGCTGAAAGTTTCCGAAAAATGGTTATCTCCATTTCGCTTTACGCCGATACCCGTAGATATAGTAAGCTTAACCGCTTTATTTTCGGCGCGCATATAAATCCTTTGACCAAGCACATGCTTATTATATAAGGAAACAAATCTTTCAAAACGGAAACCGACATCTGTTCCGCAAGCCGTATGATAACGAAACGAACGCTCAAGCAAACCATTCTGCAAATTAAGTGAGCGAGTATATCCGCTAAAATTGCCTCGGGATAGTTCTAACACTTCTCCGTTTATTTCTATTTTTGCAGTTAATAAGTCGGCACATATCGGTAATTCTGTCGTCGCGGCATTTTCCGCACGGTCAAAAGTCCCTGCTATGCGTATCTGCCCCGTATTACGCGGATAAGTTTCCTCGGTGACTGCGCGAACACCCATATAGCCATTCCCTTGGCATAAAATAGATTCATATTTTCGTACGTTTCCTTGGTCAAAATCATTTTCATTAATAATCCAAGGGGATTTTGTTTTTTTATTATTCAAAATCGTCTTCTTCCTTACGTAATAGATTTTGTTTTAAATTTAAGCCCATTCCAACTAGCAGTATGCCGTCAGTATCATCATCTTCTTCATGACTGCCCTCCACGCTATCATCAGGCTCATCATCTTCCTCTTCTTCTAATTCATCTTCCTCTTCTTCTAATTCATCTTCCTCTTCTTCCAATTCATCTTCATCAAGCAGCAATTCCTCATCTAAATCAATCATGGCCGATAAGATACTCATCCCACTGAATGACGACCCGCTATAGAATATATTTGCAAACAGCGGATGATGGTCTGATATATGCACGCCGCCTACTCTATGGTCAATGACATTAAAGGAAGTAACCACTACCCCAAATGAAGCAAACATATGGTCGAGGTGAGAATGATAACCCCAAGCTCTTTCGCTCCCCGGCGTAAACGCGCCATTGAATGTACCGCTTGATGTCGTTGTTTGGGCAATAAACCGTACATCATTATAACCGTTTTGCTGCATTAATCGATAAGAGTTACTGTCATATTGTGTGTTAAAATCGCCCATAATGATAATCGGGGTTTCATCGTCATAAAACTGTTGCATTTGATTGATCATGACGACCGAAGAATCTGCACGTGCCGCGCTATTGTCTTCACCGCTCGATAAGTGGGTGCTTAGATAAACGATTTCATCACCGCTTACCTTATCTTCAAGTTTTACCCAATTAGCTATACGATTAAATGGTTCATTTCCGTTTGGCATTGAAAAATACCCGCTGTCAATAAGATCATATTTTGCATCTTTCCAAAGGATAAGCGCAAACTCTTCTCCGCCTGAATAACTAGCCGCATCAAACATCGCTCCATTCCGACCCCTGCCATAAGCGGAATATCCGTTACTTGCTATAAAACTCTTTATGAGAGGCGCCCAAGTTGGATCGACTTCCTGAAGCGCTATCGCATCGGGAGCATTAGACTGTATTAAGTTAAAAATATTGGCCGCCCGCGCACTGATATTACCATTGTAAATATTGTAGCTCATAACTGTTGCTTCGCTCATCCCGCTCGTGTCCCAACTCGTAACATTATACAAGCAACTGCATGTTCCTCCCAAAGAAGCCGATTCTTCAGGCAGATGATTATGTTGATTGGCAAATGGTACCATCACATTTAAGCGCGAATGTTCGTTGGTACGCCGGGAAGTATTTTTAAAGTACATGTTCCCGATACTGAGATTAGCAGGTAAGATATTCTGCCAATTCTTTTGAATCTGAACCGCCGATTCATCAAGGACTCCATTTACCACTAGTGTCTCAATTTTTATGGAAGGATCAGCTGTATCGTTGAAAATTCTAAACGCATTACCGACCTGCACGTCACCGATATAGACATATCGGACATCAAATTCGCTGCTATTTTGTACTTGCAAACCTTGTTCTGATGCGGTCATACGCACATCAACAATATCTGCTTTAAGTTTACCGGCATTAACCATCAAACCATTTTGACCGGTAGTATTTGTTTTGATAGTTCCACTAACATTAAGAATTGCATTGGCGGAAAGACTTACGCCGCGTTGTGATGTATTCTCAACGTTGATATTTCCTGCATTTATTGTACCGCCGGTGTTATTATTAATTCCTGTCACCGCATTATTAATATTCAAATCTCCGCCAACCGTCAATACCCTACCTGCGGTATCCAGCCAAGCACCGTTTCCGGCGCTATTACTGATTGAAATATCACCTGTTACAGTCACCGAAGCATTCGCACCGCGCATACGCAGGCCTTGGGTTGATGTACCGGAAACACCGTTACTGCCATCTATCGTGATAGAGCCTGCATTCAAGGTACCTGATACGTCAAGCGCTTCCGCGGTCGGGTTATTTATTTCGATATTTCCCGACACGTTTAAGGTACTATTATTGTTATTTAAGCTGATGCCTCTTGTTTCTGCATTGTTAACTTTGATATTTCTTGCATTCAATGTTGCGGCACTATTAAGTTGCAGTCCCTGTCCGCTCGCATTATTTAGTTCTATATCTGTGGCTGTTAACGTCTGGTTCGTTAAGGCCAGCCCGGGACCCCTAATTCCTTGGTAATCGACCTTAAATGTACCGAATTGGGAATCGGCGTGAAGCCTATCGTGTTGATTTAAACCTCGCAAAGTACCTGTAACAGCTGAACCAAATACAATATTTATTTCACTGGTTGGGTGAGCAATTAACTTGGCGGCATTAGTACCTGCAACAGCTGCGGCAATATTAATTCCTCCGCGTGTCGCACTTGTGGAATTGCTTGTATTATTAATAATATTAACTGTCGCATTCTCGGCTAAATTAAGCGTTGCCGTATTGCTGTTAAGGACAATTGAATAGCTTTCATTATTTGTTGTAAACATATTACTGAAATTTGATGTTCCGCTTAATGTAACATTAGCATTTGTTCCACTTATCCAAAGCGCGCGGCGGGCGCCTTCCACGGTGAGATTATTTGCTATGACGATACTGTTATTACCCGTATGAATTGCATTCTCACCCGGATTCAGAATTTTTACATTACTAAGCTCAACCGTTCCGCCCGTGTCTGCTAATTGGACTGTCGCAACAGTCGTACTGCTTAATGCAGGACCAATCTCACCGCCATTCACTTTTACGCTTCCGTTATTACTTACGTTAATTACATTATTGGCGGCTCCGTCTCCTGCGTATAATGTACTCAGTTCAATTGCGCCATTATTGGCATCGATCCAATTGCCGCCCGTGATATTTTCAATCGTAACCGTTCCCGTGGCTGTTATGCTTGAACCTGCGACCACACGCATCCCCCGGGCATTGCCATTACTGATAGTGATGTTATTGGCATTAATTTTTCCCATGCCGTTCCAAGTATCGATTGCAGGCTGATTATCAAAGTTGGTAACGGTAATATCATTCGCATTTAAGATGCTGTTACCGATAATATTGATGCCGCGCTGTTCATTGGCAATATTATTAAGAGTTATATCCGCTACATTAAATGTTTGGCCGTTATTAAACACTAACCCTGCTCCCGGGCGGTCATTTGCATAGTTAATGCTGATTGAGCCTAGTTGCGATAATGCTGACAGATTATTAATTCCGTTAATACCCGACGGCATGGAAGCCGTAGTACCTAAACCATATGAAATATTAATTTCGCCGGTTGGGTGAGCGTTAAATACTGCACCTGCTGTATTAATGTTAATGCCGCCGCGCAAGGAAAGATTATGGGTGTTAGCGAATGTAATGTTAACATCGGCATTTGCTTCCATCTCTATCGCCGGAGCCGTACCGCCAAGCTGAACGACGTAGTTGTCGTTATTATTTGTCGCCAGCATGTTTTCGAAATTATTGCTTCCCTTGAAAACGGCTTTCGGACCGGAACCTGACATCCATAAAGCTCGGCGTCCGTTATTAATGCTAATTTCTTCCGCCGTGACAATCGCATTGTCGCCCAAATCAAGGGCATTATTATTGTTATTCCGAATCGTAACATCTTTTAGATTAACCGTACTGTTCACAACACGCACAGCACTGACAGCAGGGGATAACGGCAGTGTTGCAGGGCCGATCATACCGCCGTTTATCGTTACTTCGGCACCGCCGCTTACGTTAACGAAGATAGCTTGCGGTTCATATGATGCGTTTAAGGCACCCAATGTCACGGTTCCATTGGCGACTGTAAGCCCCATTCCGTCGATATTATCAAGTGTGACGGAACCTGATACATTGATTTCACTTGCGGCATTGCTTACCTGTATTCCCGCACCTGATGTACCATCAATATTGATAGACCCTGCGTTCACGGTACCGCCCGCATTGTTAAGTCCATGATTACCTGTTCCTTCTATAATCAACTCATTATCTACTTCAAGTTCCGCATTCGCATGGTTAAGCCATACGCCGTTCTGACCGACATCTCTTATCAAGACATCACCTTCTACGTTCATGCTCATGTCGCCAATTACAATCCCTTGATCAAGAGCTCCATAGATGATAACATCACCTAGTACGTCGAACCCGCTGCTATCGTTTGTGTTACTGACAGCCCGCCATGGCATCGGGTTAGAGCCGTCGGTATTACCGATGATTACGTCGCCTGTAACGGTTATCCGCCCACTGTTCAAGATACCATTTCCGCTGGTATTACCATTCGTATTAAACCGTCCGTCACCGCTATTATCATGAGTAGAGTAAAGGTTTTTAATAATAAGGTCGCCGTCGATCGTAAGATGTCCGCTTTCATTCCAGACAGCATTACCCGCATTCTGGACACCATTTTCAACAGTAACTGTAAAGCCGTCAATTTCAATTCCTTCGATGATTCGTGTCGTATCGTTATAGAATGCATTAAGATTAGGCTGTGCGGCGGTTTCATTAATAATTTCTATTTTGCTTACGACAGGTATGCTTTGACCCGGTTCGTATAGAGGCACCCCGCCGAGAGCGCTGTGAGTATAATCTATTAGGCTCGTAATGGTACCTGCATTGTAAATCCCATGAATGACCGTATCAGTGATATTTAAGGTATCCACACTCAATATCCCGCTACTTTCATTATATATCCCATGGTTTTCGCTATTTTTTAGGAACAGGTTATTGATGGTTAATGTCCCTGTGTTTCGGATATTACTTCCCGTTGCCGCCGAACCGTCGATTATGCCGCCATTTATTGTTATGATGCCGTAATTATTTACTCCATGTCTGCCTGCTTGACTGATTAACACATCATCTATAAGCATCGTTCCGCCGTAATTATATATACTGTCACTGCCGCTGTTGCTAACAATGATATTCCCCGTCACAGTTAAGTTACTGCTACTGTCATTTAAGCTTATCCCCCTTGCTCCTGCGCTTACTACTTTAATGCTTTCGGCATCTAGGGTCGCGTTTGTAAGCTGTAATCCATGAGCGAAAGGGTTAATAATCTCTAAAGCAATAATTGTCATGGTGCAATCATTCATCACTAGCCCTTCACCGTGACGGCCTGCATCATAATTGATTATTAATATGCCTAACTCCGAGTTCACATTTAGATTACTGAAATTATTGACACCGATAGGGTTTTGGCTACCGTGAGCGTTTGCATGATACTCGATATTGATTTTACTTGTTGGCGCCGCATTAAGCGAAGCACCGACAGCCTGAACATTTATTCCGCCGCGAAGCCGATTTTGAGTATCTTCAAAAATAATATTTAACTCGGCGTTATCAACTAAAGTAATCTTCGACGATGCATTATTCATATTTATTACATAACGCTGGTCACTATCTTGAGCCAATACATTCTTAAACTCATTATTTCCCTTAAAGATTATTTCTGCATTGACACCGTTCATCCAGACAGAACCGCGCCCGCCTGTTACACTTATACTATCAACCGTAATCTTACCATTCGCACCTACGCTTAAGGCATTATCCCTGATATTACGGATTGTGACACCATTAAGCTTAAGCTCGCCGTTTTCTACACGCACGCCGTTAAAGTTTCCGCTAACAGGAAGTGCTGCCGGTCCAATCGTACCGCCGTTTATCGTTACTTCGGCACCGCCGCTTAAGTTAACCATGATCGCCTGCGGTTCATATAATGCGTCTAAAGCGCCTAATGTTACGACTCCGTTGGTTGCGGTAAGCCCCATCCCGCCTATGTTTTGGAGGGTGACGGTACCTGTTACATTTATTTCCCCCGTTACGTTACTGACCTGGATTCCTGCACCGACGGTACCGTCGATACTGACCGATCCTGCGTTTACGATACCGCCTGAATTACAATTGACTCCTGTCGTAACATTATTAATCTCCAAAACTCCGCCAACCGTCAGTACCCTGCCTGCCGTATCTACCCACACTC
>WQST01000025.1 GCA_009787745.1 Lachnospiraceae bacterium | reverse complement strand
TTCCGATGTTCGTTTCGTTCGCCGAAGCGATAAAGGAATATTGCCCTGACGCATGGGTTATTAACTATACCAATCCGATGTCGATGTGTGTGAAGACTTTATATGAAGTTTTTCCTGCGATTAAATGCTTTGGTTGTTGTCATGAAGTATTCGGGACACAGAAGGTATTGGCGGGAATTGTCAAAAAAGAGTTAGGGATTGAAGGGATTGACCGTTCCGAGATTATCGTTAATGTACTGGGACTAAATCATTTTACTTGGTTTGATTGCGCAAGTTATAAAGGGATTGATCTTTTTCCGCTATACAGAAAATATATTGATGAAAATTTCCTCGAGGGTTATCCTGATGATGAGGAACACTGGCTTAACTCCTGTTTTGCTTGTGCGCATCGGGTAAAAATGGATCTTTTCAAGCGCTATGGTTTGATTGCCGCGGCAGGAGACCGTCATCTGGCGGAGTTTTTACCCGGGGATGAGTATTTGAAAAATCCTGAGACAGTAGCCGAGTGGAAATTTGAATTGACTTCGGTAGCATGGAGGAAGCAGGATTTGGAAGAGCGCCTTGCGCGTTCGGTAAGGCTGGCAAACGGTACGGAAGAAATCGTTTTAAAACCGACAGGGGAAGAAGGTATTTTGCTTATTAAGGCTTTATGCGGTTTGGAGCGGGTAATTAGTAATGTAAATATTCCGAATACGAATGGGCAGATTGAAAACCTTCCGAAAAATGCGATTGTCGAAACTAATGCAGTTTTTGAACGGAATGTAATCCGTCCGATCTTCGCAGGGAGTATTCCTGAGAATATCTACCGGCTTATCATGCCTCATGTTGAAAATCATGAACGGGTTATGAAAGCGGCTTTAAGCGGTGACAGAGCTTTGGTTATTGAAGCGTTTGAAAATGATGTGATGATTAGAGGGCGTTTCGCGGATGAAGATATCAGAATATTGGCAGAAGATATGATGAAGGCAACGATGTAATGTATATGTCATTCTGAGCCGAAGGCGAAGAATCTTAGTTAAGGAGTAGAAGGTGAGATTCTTCGCTTACGCTCAGGATGACATTATACTTTTCATTCGTATAAGTATTATCGATTAATTATTCCTTAAATAGTGGTAAAATCAGGCGGCTGACGTAGCGGTCTCCTTGCTCGTAACCTTGATAGCTTCCCCCGTGTTCTTGCATGATTTTTATGCAGGTACGAAGTCCGAGTGCCGTGCTTTCGACGGAATAAACATTTGGGTTAAGGGCATTGACGAACTCGATATGCAAAAATGTATCAGTTTCAAAAGCCAAAACATCAAGCGGTTTTTCACGATTGGCATATTTGCGGATATTCGACAAGGTATTATCGAGAACGCGTTGCAAAAACTCGGGATCAATCAGACACTGACCCTTAAAAACTTCTAAATCAGCATATAACTTAATCGGAAAACCACTGCTTTCTAAATCAAACAATTGGTTATCAATCAAACTTTCAACCAGTAAATGGGTTTTGATTACTTCTTTATGATATGTTTCTGCTGTTCTTTCGGTCGCCAGAAAGTACTCAAATAATTTATCCGACATTTCTCTGATTTGGAAGGCTTTTCGTTTGGTTGAAATAAGAAAATGTCGGAGTTGCTCTTCATCCTGATAACGTTTAAGCAGCAAAAGTTCCAGATAACCAATCAAAGAAGTCAGCGGTGTCCGCAAATCATGAGCCAGAGCGGTCATTAGCTTTTGATGCGCTTCCTTGGTTTTTTCTTCTTCCTGCTTTTTCGCGATAAGTGACAATCGTAATTGATTAATGCCCTCCGCTAATTCATAAAGTTCGTCATGCCCGGCCTCAGTCATTTCGTATGTTAAATCGCCGCTTTCTAAAATCTTAAGTTCGCGGGATAAAGTCCGTAAATATCGCAGTTTGAGCCTGACAATCATTAAGCAGATCAAAATAAAAATCATGATCGATAATGAGAGGCAGGCATAGTAAGCCCATAAATAGTAGATGGAATAACTTTCACTGTGAACAAGGGCATTCACGATAGTACCGTCGGCGAAAGTCAGGGTATAAAGGTTAGAATTATAGTCTTTAATTAAAGTCGAAATATATTGTTTGTCCAAATATTGGTGATAGCGGGTAGATGTTTTTTCATCATCGGCTAATAATGAAGCATCACTGTAGATTCTGCTTTCATAATCAGAATCGAAAATCAAATTATTGGTAAAGAGGGTTAGTTTGATATTTTTGTCCGAAGCGACCCAGTTATTAATATGCGTTAAATCATCAATGGAGATATTATTGTCGATGATAAATTCCTGTAGCATCCAGATATATCGGGCTTCATCCTGGGAGATGGTCTCAGGGCTTGCCACTGTCGATTCGATTATACTATAGGAAAGGCGCATGAAAAGAGGAAAAGAAACATAGGCAAGAGCCATAGCTATCACAACAACCATAACCAATTGCGTTGATAGTTTTTGTCCCAAAAAATGTATTAGTTTAGTCAATCCGATACCCCCTTCCCCAAATATTTATGATTATTCGGTTAGGCTCGCCCTCGTCTTCTAATTTTTTGCGGAGGTTGCGAATATGGACGTTGACAGTATTGTTAGAAGACGTCATATACGATTCCTTCCAGACGTTTTCATAAATATCTTTGACGGAAAAGATGTTTTTCCGATTAGTCGCAAGAAGTAACAGCATTTGATATTCGATTTCGGTTAAGATAATCTCTTCGTCATTTTTAAAGACTTGTTTGTTTTCTGTATTGATATGGATGTCTTGAAAATAGACGTTCTTCGAAGCTTGGTTTTCTGTTTTGGGGCTGTTACTGTAAATTTGGGAACGGCGGATTAGGGCTTTTACCCGTGATAACAATTCCGTATAGGAGAATGGTTTGACGAGGTAATCATCGCCGCCGGCGGAAAAACCGATTACTTTGTCGGTATCGGAAGACTTAGCGGTCAGAAATAAAACGGGGGTCAGATAGTTTTTGCGAAGCTCTAAACAAGCGTCAATTCCCGACGAAACCGGCATCATGACATCCAAAATAATCAATGAAATATTTGCATCCATCCTGGCGACGGCTTCTTTACCATTGACAGCTTCAAGTACTTCAAAACCTTCATTTTCTAAGTGTATACGGATGACCTCACGGATTTCATCGTCGTCATCGGCGATTAGGATTGTTTGTATTTCATTCATAGTATTGTTATTTTAACATGTTAGGAGTAAAAACTCTATATTTATTTGTGTTTCTTAAGTTAATTTAAGTGTTGTGGGGTTGTTGTTTATGTTTTCGCCGCGGGGATGATAATATATTCCGTTTAATTCTTTCAATTCGGTGTACTTCTTTGGGGGCGATAAAACTCTTGAAATTGCTTATGTAAAATTAATTTTGCACTCAACTATTTAGAATTATTTTATTTTTTTAGTTTCTATTGACATCTTTTAGTGTAAATTGTAACATAAAGAATAGAAGGGGTAACAAAGACTGGGCGGTGTTCAAAAAAATGAAAGACCAACTATTAAAAGTCAATACCTAAAATGAATTTTTTTAAGAAATGCTAAAGTGTATATTTGAAATAATCGTACCTTGATAATTGCATGACAATCAAAGCACCTCTAGGAGCTGCTAAAATTATTTTTATAAGCAGAAACTACGATTGCTTTACAAAGGCTTGATTGGTTTTCACAAGATGATGAATAACTCTGGTAAGCTTTTTTGCCGCATGAGAAACTGCAACATTATATGGCTTACCCTCTGCTCGTTTTTTAGCAAGATAAGTTTTAAATGTATCATCATGCATACACACAAATTTGGCGGCGTTGAATAAGGCGTAACGTAGGTATTTAGAACCTCGCTTAACCATCTTTGCGTGAGTGGATGTTAGTTGCCCCGATTGATAAACAGACGGTTCTAAGCCAGCGAAAGCAAGTACTTGTTCCGCTTTATCAAAGTCTTGGAAATTATCTGTTTCGGCGATAATTATCGCAGCCATTCTATAGCTGATACCGGGTATGCTCATTATGGGGCTGTTAAATGAATCAACGATGGGATTTATCATTTCTTCTACTTGCTTAATCTGCGATTCCATCATTTCAATACGAGCGATAGTTTGTTGTAACTCTAAAGACTTGACTGTGCTATTAGTGCCAATAGACACTCTGGCGCTCTTACGTATTTCTATAGCTTTGTCTTTGCCATAATGCCCTTTAGATGCTTCATAAAGCAGATTGGTTAAGCGAGTAAGATGACAATTAGCGATGGCACTTACATTAGGAAATTCCTTAAGCAAAGCATAAACAGCTACCGTGTGAAGCGATGAAACAATTTTTTCAAGCTCAGGAAAAAGAATAACTAGAAGTCTTGCGAATGAAGTTTTAACCATTGCACAGTCTTGAACGAGAGAATGGCGATATCTTGTGAGTGACTTTAATTCCCGAATGTGGTAAGCTTTATGTGAGTAGGGCTTTAAGCTTTCAGTTCTCAGCATAGTCACAATAGAGCGGGCATCGACCTTATCCGTTTTCGTCTTTCTAAGGCTTAGACTTTTTCTGTAAAGATTTGTATGTAACGGATTAATGACGTAGGTGGGAAAATCTTTAGTCATTATAAACTCTAGCAGATTGTCGCTGAAGTGACCGGTAGCTTCCAGTCCTACTTTTACTTTGCTTAAATCTTCCGAACAAGCAATTAATCTTTCAAAAAGTTTATCAAATCCAATAGCATTGTTTTGAATGACAAATGGATCGAAAAGTCGGTTGCCATCAGCATCGGTGATAAGACAATCGTGTTCATCTTTGGCAACATCAATTCCTGCGTAAATCATGGTATTACTCCTTAGTGTTATATTTGACACTGCTTTATTCCACAGACTTATTTGTCACATGTAACCTCGTGCTAAATGAAACGTCATGCGTTATCCAACTAATTACCATTCTGACAAACTACTGTGGTTATAGCCTTTCGTAAAACGTCTAAGCGTTAGGAGCAAAATACTAATCCACAGTGCCTGTTAGATTATAGCATATAGTCCTTGGAGAGGGACTCTAAAACACTACTACTATATAATACGAGGAAAATAATTTTATGAAAAAATCAAAACGAATTATATCTTTAGTGTTGATAATTTGCATGATAACTTTAGCTGGTTGTAACACGGAATTTATTAGAAATGGCAATTCAGGTACATTTAATATTAAGAGTGGTGATGGGGGTGGTACATTTACAATCTCAAGTATGACCGTTGTTAATCCCACAATTACCATAAAAGGTAATTCAAAAGTTAATGATGGCACTTATCCGGGAAATAGATTAAGAACTAATCACTGGACAATCGCTGATGGTAAAAAATTGTATTACGCAACGCTACAAAGTGACGAAATAACGATGCTATTTACTGATTAATAGCTCTGTACGTTTATCACAGTTTTTACCTTTGAATATTTGATGGGGGGGGAGCTAACACCGCCTGTGTACTAAATAAAGTTAGGCAATTGCGAAACTAAATATCAACCTCATGTGGATAACCCAGCAAATCGCTAAACGTATTTAATGCGTTTGTAAGGGGTTAGTGAGAAAATTTTATGAAGGTTAGTAAATATCTAAAAGTTATCCACAAATCCACATACAAAATTAATCGCCAATACGACGATTTGTGAGTAGAAGTTTGATATTGTCAAACGAAAACACTGCATTTATGCGGGTTACAGAGTTTCGCAATTAACTAACTAAATAAAGTGTTAGAGAGGATAAGAATTATGAAGAGGAAAATCATTGCAAGCATATCAATTATAGCTTTAATTCTAGCATCAATAATTATATTTGTTTTATCAGCACCGAATACAAAACCTCTATATGGAAAGTTTACATATATAAATGAAGATGGCAGTATTGCAGTAATTACTTTGACAGAAAGTACTGTTAAAATTGAAAATCTCGAAAGTGATGAGTATAAAAATCAAGAAAAAGGAGCTGCATTTCGATTTGCATATGATTACCTTATAGAAAATGATTTGCCATTGGAGTTAGGAGAAACGTTTGACGAAATACAACGTGGTTTTATGGAAAATATGGACTTTGCCAGCATTTTTGAAAATAAAGAGTTGATTATCACAGAAATTCACTATTTTAAAGAACATAATCGGTACGATTATTTTGTTGACAATCCGTTAGATGGAACACCAGGAATTAAATTTTGGTTTGATATTAAGAAAAAGGAATTAAATATTGGGCTAAAGGTATTTACTTATTCACGATAATATGATTATCACAATTTCAATAAGGATAATGATTATGGTTGAATGTATAAATGTTAATAAAGAATTTAAAATTGGTAATGTACCGCTTATTGTTTTAAACAATGTCTCTATGCGCATCGAAAGAGGAGAATTTGTTGCTGTTATCGGTAAATCCGGTAGTGGTAAATCTACACTTTTGAATTTGATAGGTTTAATTGATACAATAACAAGCGGCGAGATTTTGATTGATAGTGTTAGTCTGAATTTCCTTTCCGCTTCACAAAAGGCTGATATAAGAAACCGAAAAATAGGTTATGTTTTTCAATCATTCTATTTAGAGCCATCTTATGAGGTGTTCAAGAATGTAGAAATGCCTTTAATTATTGGCAATATGCCAAAAAAACAACGGAAAAAAAGAGTAGAAGAATGTTTGCGGAAAGTAGATATGTATGAGAAATATTACTCATATACTAATACGTTATCTGGCGGTGAAATGCAAAGGGTCAGTATAGCAAGAGCTCTTGCAAATAAACCGGATTTGATTCTTGCAGATGAACCATGTGGCAACCTAGATTCTGTTAATACTGATAACATAATGCAAGTTCTTACCGATTTAAAAAATGAGGGGAATACGATAATTATGGTCACACATAGTGCTGAAGAGGCAGCATGGGCTGATCGCATTATAACTTTAAAAGATGGGCGTATTGTTGATGACGAAAGAAAATAATTCACTGAAAAAAGCTATGAACTACTTAAATATTTTTTTTTGGGAGCTTAAAATAAATAGATTTTTATTTTTATTTTATTTTATTATTATGGTACTTTTATTTTCGATATCGGTCGGATTATTGAGTTTAGCATCTAACTTACCTATGCTTATTGCCGGTGAGCTAAAAAAAGCAAACGCTGACAATATAAATATTACTAATTTAACACTAAATGAAGCAGAAACTGTTTTGTCCATGCAAATAGAATTACTTGATGTTACAATAGTACCTCAAATTCTTAGTATTGAAAATTTTGAAATTGAAACTAATAAATATTTTAGGGGCGGCGTTCTTTTTGATGCCACTTTTAATACGGCATTGGATGTTGATTTCATAACAGAAAAGATGCTTAGTGGGAGGGGGATTCGTGATGTATCAATTGAAAATGATTATTATCCTATTTGGGTATCAAAAAAAATGGCTGAGGAAGCAGGATTAATTCTGAATAGCCGTTTTCCGATGATTGATTTTGATGAAAGTAGATTGTTGAATGTATATGTCGCAGGAATTTTTGAATCAGACGAACATTTTGATTTCTATATTTCACATGACATTTATTCTAAGCTGACAGAAAAGTATTTTAATCTGCGTCTATCGCTTTATATTAGACCAATTGAATTTAGCGAATTTAATCGCATTATTGCTTGGGCAGAAAAAAGTAAATTATACATGCACTATAATAAAGATGTAATAAATGCGGTACAAATGGTATATTATACCTTTTATGTACTTAATCTCATATTGCTATTTGCTTTGGTTGGCATTATGTACAGTATGTTAAGTATCTATTTTAATAGAAGAAATAAGTTTTATGCGGTAAACTTGGCAATTGGAATGACATCAACCGATATTTTGCGAATTATGTTTTATTTATGTCAGTTTCTCATTTTTGCTTTTGTAATGGCATCTTTTGGTATTTCATTTTGGATAATCAATAACATAAGTTCCTATGTGATGAAATATTTTGAATTTGCGACTTTGAGCAACTCTAGTCCTATTATTCCACTTCTAATAAACTGGGGACTCGTTGAAATACTAGTATTTATTATATTATTAAGGTTTCATAAGATAAACAAAAATCAAGATATAGTTTCAATTGTGCGATATAATTAGTAGATCAACCGTTCGTAGACGAAAAGGCAAAAATATAATGAACATATTTAAGTGCATTTCTTTATCCTATTACAATAGTATGAAGAAGCAGAAATTCTTTATTCAAATGGTACTAGCCATATCCTTAATTATTTGGATTTTATCAATGATTATTATTTTTAATGTTGTGATATCTAATTTTTATAACAATCTTGTTTATGGACGGGCTTATAATAATTCTATTGCTTTCGTTGCAACAATTGATGAAAGTGGCAACTTTTCAGATGAAAACGATATGCTTTTAAAACAATTGGAGCAAATCCCATATGTTCAAACACCAACAATAACACAGCGTCTAAACAGGTTTTCGGATTTTGATAATGTGATATTAATAATTGATAACGATAAGTATTTAATGGATGATCATTCATTGTTAACTGACACATTTTCTGAACGAACTTTGGGATTTAGTGTTTCAAGGGGGGAACACGCGATTTTTACAGAAAATGATTTTAATGTTTTTGCGTTCCATTATTCAAAACAGCAGTTTTTTTTAGCTGGTAATGATGTTTCCAAAAGTGGGGAAGTATTAATAACCGACTTTGTATTAAAACAATTTGGTATAGAAGACTACAAAAGCAAAATTGGGCAAAAAATATCGTTTGTTACGGACGATGATTATTATTTTGAAGACCTAATTTTAGCAGGGGTGGTTAATGCCAACTATTATAATTTGCCTAATTTAATGGTTGATTCTCAAATTGTGATTTCTTCTTCCGTAATCGACTTTAAATCTTATAATTTTGACTACGCATATATATATGCGCCAATTGACTCCTTTGATAATTCACAAGAAGTATTTAATATATTAAAAGAATCCGATTATAGTAATTTTCTAATATTATCTAATGAATCTAGTGCATGGGAATACTCATATATAGTAAAAATTCAAGCTGTAATCAGGTATGTTTTCGGATTTATAGGTATATTTATTATTATGGCTTTGTTTTTGAATCTTTACAGCACTATATCAACCCATATAAAGAATAATATGAGTTACTATGGTATGATGCACGCTATGGGTATAAAGAAGTATGAACTTCATTCTATATTTTCGATAGAATTATTCTTAATAATACTTTGTTCTGCCTTTATTTCTGCTGGAGTTTCGGCTTTTTTCATAAGAGTAATCAACTATTTTGCGAGTTCTTTTTACTATAGCGGAGAAGTGAATATTGGCATACCACAATATTTTGCAACCATATCTGGAGCTTCTTTTTTTGTCGGTTTGATTGTTTTTATTCTATCAAATATAGTATTGTTCGGTATTCAAAATCGCGATATTTTAAAAATGTTAAATGAGCAATCATAAGAGGTAGTGCTTTATTATTTTGGCATTAACAAGAAGTTTCATGACATTGTTTGTGCTGTACTCTTCTTTGGAATGGCACTACTTATTCATGATATTTTTTACTTATAACACATAGCCGAAATTTTACGATAATTCTGCAAAAACGCGAGTGTATAATAATGCACAAATGCGGTTTGACAATGCATAAATGACGCATAAATGCATTATAATGTATAAATATAAATTATTCACGAAAAAATATTGCATTTTATGCATAAACATGTTAAGCTGTTATTGCTCATGTATAGGTGAGTAGGAAAATTATTAGTTTCAGGAGGAGATTTATTATGAAAAAATTATTAGTTTGTCTTTTGGCAATCACGATGTCTGTCGGCTTATTAGCTTGCGGCGGCAGTAATTCAGAGGATTTGATTGTTGGTACGAATGCGGAATTTCCGCCCTTTGAGTACATCGGTGATAACGGTGAACCTGATGGTTTCGATATTGCGCTTATTAAAGCGATCGGGGAAAAAATCGGACGGAATGTCGTTATCGAGAATTTGGAATTTAGTTCACTGGTTGCTTCGATCGGAACGAAAATTGATGTTGCAATCGCGGGTATGACGGTTACGGAAGAGCGTAAATTGACGGTTGATTTTTCTGACCCTTATTATGAAGCGGTACAGTATGTAATCATTCCTGATGGCTCTTCGATTTCGGCGATGGCAGATTTGGAAGGTTTGACAATCGGTGTACAGCTTGGTACAACAGGAGATTTCATTGTTGAAGATATCGCCGGCGCCACCGCGAGCCAGTATCAGAAAGCGGTTGATGCAGTTAATGATTTGGTTAACGGGCGCGTTGATTGTGTGATTATTGACAGGAACCCCGCGCTTGTGTTTGCGGATAAGTTCGCCGGGCAGGTAGTTGCTTTACCCGGTAGTCAGTTTGGCTTCGACGCCGAATTTTATGCAATTGCCATGCCGAAAGGTGATACGGAATTAGCAAACAAAATTAATCAAGCTTTAAAGGATTTAAAAACTGACGGAACATTCGATAAATTAGTTTCACAGTACATCGAAGAATAAACAAATGCTTGCAGGGCGGCAACTGCCGCCCGCAAGCATAAGCGGAGAGATATGCAAGAAGCCTTTTCAAAAATTGTGCAGATGTTTGAAATCGCCTTTATCACAGGCGATCGCTGGAAGCTTTATTTAAACGGGTTGGGGGTAACACTGCAAGTTTCTTTTTTTGCGGCGGTTCTCGGCCTTTTGATTGGCAGCACTTTGGCTTTGATGAAGTTATCGGCAGGAAAGAACGGACGGCGAAGCATTTGGGATTATATTGCGAGTGTTTATCTTGATATAATTCGCGGTACCCCCGCTGTTTTACAATTGCTGATTATGTATTTCATTATTCTGTCCTCGGTTCGCAATGGTATTTTGATTGCGATTATTTCCTTTGGTATTAATAGCGGGGCGTATGTTGCGGAGATTGTCAGAGCAGGTATTTTGGCGGTTGACAAAGGGCAGACGGAAGCGGGGCGCTCATTGGGCCTTAGCAAAGCGCAGACGATGCTTTACATTGTGATTCCGCAAGCGGTAAAGAATGTTTTGCCGCCGATGGGGAATGAGTTCATTGTTTTGCTTAAGGAGACGGCGATTGTCGGTTATGTCGGGTTATCGGATCTGACCCGCATCGCCAATCAAATATCGTCGCGGACATATGAGCCGTTTATGCCGCTGATTGGGGCGGCAGTTATTTATTTTATCATTATTAAGATGCTGACAGTCCTCCTCGGAAAATTAGAAAGGAGGATGCGTGTAAGTGATAACCGTTAAAAATCTTTACAAATCATTTAATGAAGAAATTCATGTCTTAAAAGGTATCGACTATCATGTTGAACAGGGCGAAAAAATTGTTATTGTCGGTCCTTCGGGTTCAGGGAAGAGTACTTTTCTACGTTGCCTTAATCTTTTGGAACGGCCGTCAAAGGGTGAGATATGGTTTGACGGTGATGAAATAACCGCCCCCAAAGCGAATGTCAATCACATTCGGGAACATATGGGGATGGTTTTTCAGCATTTCAATTTATTCAGCAATTTGACGATTATTAATAATATAATGCTTGCTCCGATAAAGCTTAAGGTAATGAGTAAGGCGGAGGCTTATGAAAATGCCATGAAGCTGTTACAGCGTGTGGGGTTGGCGGAGAAGAAAGACGCCTATCCGAGTCAGTTATCGGGCGGGCAGAAGCAAAGGATTGCCATTGTCAGGTCTTTGGCGATGAATCCGCGTGTAATGCTTTTCGATGAGCCGACGTCGGCGCTTGACCCCGAAATGGTCGGGGAAGTGCTTGAAGTTATGAAAGATTTGGCAGTGAGCGGCATGACAATGATCGTAGTGACCCATGAAATGGGGTTTGCCCGTGAGGTCGGAACGAAGGTTTTGTTTATGGACGAAGGTTTGATTGTCGAAGAGAACACGCCGACGGAATTTTTTACGAATCCGCAGAGCGATAGGTTGAAAGAGTTTTTATCGAAAGTTTTGTAGGTATAAAAATATGTACGGTGTTTATCTTGTTGATGATGAACGTTTGGTCATAGAAGACCTCATAGATAATGTGCCGTGGCCGGAGAACGGCTTTACCGTCGTTGGATGGAGTACGGTTCCCGCGAGAGCTTTGCAAGAAATTAAGGAACTTAAGCCTGATGTCGTTTTTTGTGATTTAAGAATGCCTGGTTCGGACGACGGTATTAAGCTTATTAAAAAGATAAAAGATAGCGGTATTAATACGGAATACATCATGTTGTCGGCTTTTGCAGAATTTGAAGCGTCGCGTGATTTTTTTACGATGGGCGGATTTGATTACTTAATAAAACCGCTGGAGCATGATAACGCCGCTCTGATTTTAGAGAAAATCAGCCGTAAAATCGCGGAAAAGCATCACCGGCTTCCGCTTTATCAGTTCATAAGAACGCAAACGCTGGATTTCGACGATCTTGTCACATATGTAATCGAAAATTTTAGTAAACGTGTTACCTTAGCGGATTTAAGTGAAAAATTTGGAATGAGCCAAACTTATATTTGCGACCTGTTCGCGAAGCATTATGATTCGACGCTGATGATTTTCCTTACCGATATCCGTATGAAAGAGGCGGGGCGCTTAATTAAAGCAAGTGATACGCCGATTAAAGAAATCGCAATTCATTGCGGTTACGGAGACTATTCTTATTTTTGCCGAGTTTTTAAAGCGCATTATAATCAATCACCGACTGAGTATCGCGAAGAACGATGAAAGGGGTATGATTAATGAAATCGCGTACAATTACTGTATTTTTAATCCTGATTCTTATTTCGATGCTAAATGCTTGTAATGTATCTTCGAATAATCATGCATCAGATGATGAGAAGATAACGATACGGCTGGCGGCGCCGCAAAATGCCTATATTGAAAATTTTGATACCAACTTTTATAAGCTGTGGCTGGAAGAACAGACACAGCTTAAAATTGAAATGACCTGGCTTCCTGCTGAGGATGCCGAGCGGCTGGCGATGCTCGCTCTTGCCACAGGCGAAGATTTGCCTGATGCATATGTCGGTTTCGGAAGTTCAAGTTTTGATATTTTCAGTAATTTGAATCTGCAAAGATACGCGGAAAGCGGAGTGATAATTCCGCTTAATGATTTAATCGATGAATATGGAGTTAATTTAAAAGCGGTTTGGGAAGAACTTAGCGGCTATAATATGCAGTCTTTTACGACGATGCCTGACGGAAATATTTACTATATGCCGGGATTTTCTTCATCACTTATTACTCGCTATATTCATCAGGTTATGTGGGTTAACAAAGGTTGGCTTGATGCCCTTGATATTCCCGTTCCTGAGACGACGGACGAGTTTCGTGAAATGCTTCTTAAATTCAAAAATAATGACCCCAATTCAAACGGAATAGCTGATGAAATTCCGCTTGTCGGAACCGAAGAGCATTATTGTAAGCAGGTTTATGATTTTATCTTTAATGCTTTTATATATAATGATGCCCGCCATGACCGCTTATTACTCGAAAACGGTATCGTCGGCTTTGCTCCGATTCGCGATGAGTGGCGCGAAGCCCTTAAATATATGAATGAGCTTTATGAAGACGGGCTGATATCCCCGTTCAGTTTCACCCAAAGTAACCAACAGCATATGCAGATGGTAAACGACCCGCAGGATATCGTCGGCGCGTTTGCTTCTCCGGGCATAACCTTTACAGTACTGCAAAACTCACCTGAAATGATGGCGCGGTATATCGGTATCGGTCCGATTGGCGGTCCTGATGGAACGCGCTTGGCTTCGGTGAGTATTCCGCTGCCCAAGCCCAATGGCGTGATTACCTCGGCGGCAAAGCATCCCGACAAAATCTTTCAGTTGTTTGATTTGATGCTCAGTGAAGAAGCGTGTTTAATAGGACGCTACGGTGAATTAAATGTTGACTGGCGGTTTGCTTTCGATGATGAAGTGAGTATTTTGGACACCCCTGCCACTATCAATATTATTAATCAGATTTGGAATACTCCGCAAAATAAGACTCTTAATCAGATTATCCCCTATATTTCGCGCCCTAAATTTTCGGGCGGGGTGACGTGGAGCGGTAATGCGACTGACGGTGAGTATTTGAATGCCAAAGCGGTTATGCTGTATCGGGATTTCGAACCGAATGAGTATATCGGAGCGATGATTTTTACAGCCGAGGAAGAAGAGCGAATTTCTGTTATCAGACCCGAGATTAAAGATTTTGTCCGCCAAAGTATTATTGATTTTATCAGTGGTACTCGGGATATTGACAGCGATGAAGAATGGGCGGACTATCTCGGGACTTTTGCGGCGCTTAAACTTGATATCCTAATCGAAACCGCACAGGCGGTGTATGATAGGAGCGGTGCGTGAAGAAGATGAGCAAATCCACAATTCAGAGACGGTTTGCGTTAGCCCTGATATTGTTCACCATTCTAATTTCAGGGATATGGTTCGGTTACTACCGGGTAACGTATAATTCGGCACGGAATATTTCGCTGGAAAATGCGGAACTTGCCGCCGCCCGGCTGATAGACCGAATTAACGGTGAATTTTCCCAAATGAGAAGTGTTGCCGGAGTTATCACAGGTTCATCCTATATCCAAGACTTCCTTGCGGCCGAAACGGTTGAGGAGTTCTTTATAAAAGCGGATAATGCTTCCGCGATTATTCGTAATGCCGCGTTCCCGAACTTGGAAGCAAGCAATATCATCGCATTTAATGAAAGCGGCAGATTTTATCGCTTTGTTGGCAGATTATCAAATGATTCTTGCGAAAAATTATATGGAATGGTTCGCGATTCAGGGACAATTTTTACCGTCGTCGAACTTGACGGGGTTCTTTTTTTCTGCCATAGTGCGCCCGTTTTTTCATTTTTGGAGCGGGTCCCTAAACGAATCGGAGCGATAACCCTCCTTACCCATATTGACAGTAAACGTACTGCTTTAGGCGTCAATTCGATGATTGATAGCGCAATTGTCAAAGCGGGGTTCGTCATAGTGGCAAGTGACGAGACGCTTGAAGGGATGAAATTCGCTGAAATTGAGCCGATGTATGGACTTTTTTCCCACTCGGCAATTGAAGGTACTGACCTGACTGTTACGGCTTTTGTCAAAAAAGAGGCGACTTTTCCCGAGCGGATGTTTTTTTATATCGCTTCGTTTACAATGATTACTATCTTACTGATTGCGGTTATTGGACTGTATCGGTATGCATCGGGATATATCTTATTGCCGCTGGAGATTGAAAAGCAAAAAGCGCTTATTTTTTCGCTGAAAAAGCAGATAAATGCGCATTTTACCAATCATACCCTTAATACCATTCGGATTCTTATCAAGCAAAACGAACCCCAAAAAGCCGAAGCCGTGACGATAGGGCTGTCCGCGCTGATTCGTTATGCTCATGACAAAGAAGAATTTATCAATATTTGGGATGAACTGTCCGTTATAAAAGATTATATTGTTATTATGAATACCCGTTATAACGGAAAACTGGAAGTCGATTTTGATTTCGACGACCGCTTGATGGATTATGAAATGCCGCGGATGCTTTTACAGCCGATTCTTGAAAATGCTATTGTGCATGGTTTCGCTGATGCCGATTCCGAATGCGTTATTTCTGTCAAAGCGGAAAAGGTTAATGATTCGGCAATTTTTCATATCAGAGATTATGGGTGCGGTATGGATGACGAGCAATTAGCGGCACTTCGTGATAAGCTGAGTATCGACCCTGATGCGGCGCGCGGTTATGAGAATATTGCCCTGCTTAATATAAAGAATCGGCTTTGGAACTATTATGGCGGCGTCGGCGAGATGGCCGTGGCACATAATGAGGGCGGGGGGGTATATGTGATGATTAAGATTTCAATATGATTTTTCGTTTCTTATCCATTTCAAGTAGTTCATAATATTCATTCTCGTCGTTTTCATCTAAAGCAAATTATTGCAAAATCCGAAGATAATCCATACTAATCCGAAGATAATCCTATAAGAAATATCTTATAATTAATGTAACTGTTCTTTCTAAAAAATTAAGGAGCTTCTATTATGATATGTCCGTATTGTAATAAAAATCTCCCCCCGGGGTTAATCATGTGTTTCCATTGCGGAAATCCGTTGACAGAACCGATTAAAAAAGAAAAATCATCGGCGAGCAAAGGTATTATAGTGGTTGTCTTAGCGGTGGTCTTGATTTGCGGCGGAACCGCGGCGGCACATTTTAGCGGATTGGTTACACTGCCTTTTTTAACCGAAAAAGCGGAAGAAAACCTGCTCAGTACCGACACAGCGCCTGATTCTGCCGAGATAGCTTCTGTTGTTTCCCCGACGCCGAGCGTTCCCGGCCAAGATGACATAGTTGATACCTTAGATTCACCTTCGGCAGAAGTTGATAACTATCCGCCGATTAATTATGCTCTTGTTCCGCTCGGCTACAGCAACCTGACAACAGATGCCTATTGGAGTCCGCCATGGACTGACAGTAACGGCAGGGAAACATTGGGACATATCGATATCAGTGCTTCTCTTACAGGCGAGGGAATATCAGATATCGCCGATGTCTGGATTGGGCCTTTTGTACTCGAAAAGGTTTGGACATATGAGATGATTTCTGATATCGCCGATAACATCATTCCTGACCTAAAACAAACTATCGGAACGATAGATTATCAGCGCGGTCCTGTTATCGCAACCTCATATCCGATTTGGCGCGATGAAACCGGAAGGTCAGGCGAACTTTTATTGTTTGCTTTTAATCAAAATATGGAAGCTTTAGGACACGTCCTCATTCCGCTGACGGTTCCTGATATTAGTGATGAATTTCCTGAGATTTTAAACCCCGGCGATGAATTTTGGTGGGGCGGTGTTTCGCATCTTCGCGGAAATGATTATTATACTTATACGATTAATATCACAGGAACAACGGATGGAACGGTATGGGGAACGGACATTTATACCGATGATTCATCGGTACAAAGCGCCGCTGTTCACGCGGGAATCGTCGCTGTCGATGAAAGCAGGGCGGTAACGATTAGGATATTACCTGATCAGGAATACTATGAAGGTACGACCAGGAACGGTGTTACGTCAAGCGAATATGGGTCTTGGTACGGAAGTTTTGAGTTTATCAATATGTATTAAAATAAAATATTGGGAGAAATTAATGAAAGGACGCTATTATGTTAGATTTTCAGACTTCGGCAGGAATCCTGGTTGCTCTTGTTATTTGTTATTTTATCTTCGGTCGGAAATATCGGTTTTTCCTGATGAACAATTTCCGTTATGACTATTTGGGATTACCGACCCTTTTAGCGATAGCGGGACCGTTTATTAAGACTATGATGGCTTGGGCCGGTTTCGACCCTGAGAGAGCCTTTAACAGAGCGAGGCATACATACGATTTAACCCGCGCATTTATGGATAACCCTGATATATTCGATGACGAGGCATTCGGCGAAGCTTTTATTGAATCTACAACCGAAAAGTATGTTTCGGCAGTTACAGACCCGACGATGGTGGTAACAAGTATCATATCTGTGTTAACCGATATGCTGATATATGCAACTCCCGGGGTTATTCTGGCGGCACTGGTGTGCCTTATCAAAACTCGGAAAATAAGTTTGACCATGATTAATATCCCGCTTATATATATTATTGCGGTCGGGGTCGGCAGTGCGGCGGCAATCGCTGTTATCGCGATATTCGTCTTTATTATCATGCAGAAAAGTGTTTCGCATATGGGAAGTATCACGCGGGGAACTGATGAAGGCGGAATCTGCCCGAACT
>WQST01000024.1 GCA_009787745.1 Lachnospiraceae bacterium | reverse complement strand
CAACCAGCCCCATTCGCGCATTTATTATGCTGTCACTGTCACTATATAAATTCGTTAACTCTGCCGTATTATCCATATACGATATGTCAATTCTTTCACCCGTAACAGCGTTAATCGTAAATGAATATATCGGAAGGGCTAATTTCTCTACTCCGCGGACATCAACAAGATAGTTTTGGGTCGGATTTTCAGGATCTTCCATATAGACCGTACCGAACCACCACGTACTTGATTGGCTGACATGAGCAGCATACAGCATTTGTATATACATACCGTCAATACCTGCGTCAAAAACATCCCATATGTAGCGTGCGCCTATTTGCGCGGCTTCCTGCATTGACATCGCAGAGGCAGGAATCGGGTGCCGGTACTGCTCAGGGCTTTCAATAAGTTTAAGCACGGGAGCCATAAAGGTTTTTGCTTCTGCTAAGGCTTCTGTTTTAACTTGCTCCGTCTTTTGACTAACCACCACAGCCTCAGTAGCGCTCGGTAAGGGAGTTACCTCATTTGTTTCCGCCGCAAAAATCAGTTGGTTGAATCCGATAAATGCCGCGCCGAACAGCGCAATTGAAAGAGCGCATACCGATACTGCTTTCATAATTTCCTTTTCTTTGGTTCTTCTTTTCATGATTAATTTTCCTTTCGAAATTTTATTTGTGTAGCTTATAAGAACCATTTTATGGTAACTTTATCATTAAATTATCTCTGAGTTATCATGAAGTTGTAAATATTTTATTTTTACCGTTGTTCCCACATTAATACCCGATTCTATCGACATTTCCGCACCATGTGCTTCGGCAATTCGCTTACAAAGGGTTAAACCAAGTCCCGTACCGCCTTCTTTCCGATTCCGCGCTTTGTCAACACGGTAAAATGGCTCCGTCACTTTTGCTAATGACTCTTTAGGAATCCCGCACCCGTCGTCGGTTATCGCCAGTGTTATGCCCCCGCATTCTTCTTTCGCTTCCATGCTGATAATGCCCTTGTTTCGCGGACAAGCTTTTATTGCGTTATGGCACAAATTGAGCATCAGGCTTTTTAGCAAATCCTCCTGCCCTTTAATCATATAGGCATTTGTATTATAAATAAAATTGATTCCCGCCAAAGCAATCGGCTCGGCTAAGGTCTGAGCAATATCATCAAATAAATGCTGAACCTGAATTTCTTTTATCTTCGGTTTATAATCACGCAGCATGGCAAGTTCCAGAAGTGAATTGGCGATGTCCTTTAGATATCCTGCCCTGTTCATTATCCGTTCCGATATCTCGACCACCTCGCCGTCTTCCAAAGGAGCTTTTTGCATATACTCGGCATAACCATAAATAGCGGTTAAAGGGGTTCGCATCTCATGAGCAAAATTATCGACGAATTGCTGTTTATTTTCCGCTTCTTCCGCGAATAAAAATATCTGATGCTCGACATGTTCCGCCATTTTATTAAAATCAATAGCCACTTGCGCCAATTCATTTTTCGCATTTACAGGAATCCGCTCATCAAATTTTCCGTTCGAAATTTCCCTTGAGGCTTCTGCCACCACCGCAAGCGGGCGAAATATCGATGTTAATACCAAATAAAGACCAATTGCGGCAATCACCGAGAAAGCTACCATTGAAATCAAAAGGATATTTTGAATCATTCTCATTTCCGTAATACTTTCAGTTATGTCCATACGGTAATCAAGCAAAAAATAGCCGAAAGGCTCTGAAAGCAACCCCGAAATCAGGATAAAATACACCCCGTCATTATTATAAAAAGCTATTTCCGAGGGCGGCGGCTCACTTCCCGATAACCTATAATCAATCATCGTGATGCTGATATTGTGCCTTAAATAATATTTTGCATAACCTCTGATAAGCATTTCCACATTTTCAAAAAAATCCGCATCCGCAAGCCCATTCCTTCCCCATGTGACCGCCACATCACGGTCAAGCGAACTTACGATCGTTTGGAACTGCCCCGCGCACTTATCTTTCAGCATATTTATTTGCGTCTTGTTAAGATAAAAAGAAACAATTCCGACACTCGAAAACAATACCGCGAGAAAGAGCAGATAAGTGGCGATAAATGTTCTTATCCTCATCTTTTCACCTCCAATCTGTAGCCAAACTTATAAACTGTCTTGATATTTTCCTCCCAGCCTAACTTGCTCCTGAGTTTTTGGATGTGATTGTCCACCGTTCGGGTTTCACCCATATAATCGTAACCCCATGCTAATTCAAGCAGTTTGTCCCTTGACAGGGCGATATTTTGATTTATAATTAAGACCTCCAAAAGTTCAAATTCTTTTGGCGATAAATCGACTTCTTTTCCGTTTACAACGACGGTTCGGTCGGTCAAATTAATTTCTGCCCGGTTTAAATTAAAAAGCGGATTATTTTTCTGTGAACGGCGTAAAACTGCTTCAATTCTTGCCAGAAGTTCAAGCATTTCAAAGGGTTTTATTATGTAATCGTCCGCTCCGAGCCTTAACCCCCGAAGCCTTTGTAAAAGACCATCTTTGGCGGTAATAAAAATAACCGGCTGAGAGGGTATTTTCGTAATGACTTCAAATCCGTCCATTTTCGGAAGCATGACATCAAGTAAAACCAAGTCAAAGGAATTTTCCGAAGCTGTTTTAACCGCTTCCACTCCGTCGAATACTTGCTGATATGTATGTCCGACCAGTTTTAAATTTTTCGCGATTAAATCGTTTATATCTTGGTCGTCTTCCACAATCAAAATCCGTGCCATTTTTTGCCCTCCTAGTTTATTTATTTTATCGGATAGTTGTCATGAAGTTGTCATGGATGGTTAATCCTTCATTAACACTCAACATGCATTCTAACAATAATTTGTAAAATAAACAACACTCCTGTCTTGCCGTTCACAATTTCATTTTATCGTTACCGTGCAAATCCGATAGTTTTGTGATATACTCAGAATTAATAGAATTAAGGGGGTGAATGTTTGATAATAAATATCCTTTTAGCCGTTGTTGGTTTTGCCTTGTTGATTAAATGCGCCGATTTTTTTGTCGATGGCGCTTCCTCTTTTGCGAAGAATCTTAAGATACCCTCTCTTGTAATAGGTTTGACGGTCGTCGCTTTTGGTACATCCGCCCCTGAACTGGCTATTTCGTTTAGCTCGCATCTATCAGGTAATACGGACATCCTGTTCGCGAATGTAATCGGAAGCAATATCGCAAATATCCTTGTTATCTTGGGATTAGCGGTTTTGATAGTGCCGTTTAATATAGAAAATGATGTGATTAAAAAGCAAATACCGATCTTAATGCTGGTCACATTGGGCATTTCGGTATTGTTTTTAGATAATATCTTTTCATCATCGGAAGTGAATGGGCTGACAAGGAGTGACGGTATTATACTGCTTTTGTTTTTCTCGATCTTTATTTATTATCTAATTACAATCTTATCTCATGAAAAAGACCGCGTAAAAGCTGATGAAAAGCCCAAATACAAACTGCTTAAATCCGTTATTTTCATTGTACTTGGTTTAACCGGCATTATTATAGGAAGTGATTTGGTAGTTGATAACGTTGCGGCGGTCGCCGCAAGTATTGGATTAAGTCAAAAGATAATCACCGTAACCATAATTTCAATCGGAACTTCCCTGCCTGAACTGATAACTACTGTCGTCGCGGCGAAAAAGGGCGAAAATAATATGGCTATCGGTAATATCGTCGGCAGTAATATCTTCAATATCTGCGTTGTTCTTGGTTTACCCGTGGTTATCTTGGGTGAAGCGGTAACGACCGCCTTTAACTTTGTCGATATCCTTTTCTTGCTGTCAGCGGTTGTACTCTTATGGATATTTACAGCGATAGGAAGAAATATCAGACGTTATGAAGCGGCGATATTAATCGCGGTATATTTCGGGTATGGGGTTTATATTTTCTTGCAGTAATGGTTTCATTCTCAAAATAAAGATTACAATATTTTTGTGTCCTGTCAGATTGTATTTTCGTTTTCGGTGAAATTTAAAATTTTGTGTGATTTTTCTTGAAAGCGTGATATAATAGCAGTATAAGGCAGGTGCATAAATAAATGACAAAACTCGAATATACGTTTCAGAATGACATACTTTTTAAGCTCGTATTCTCACGCAATAAAAATTTACTGAAAAAACTTGTCGCGGTACTACTCGAAATACCATATAATAGTATTAAGAAATTTAAGGTTACCAATCCCGAAATCACACCTGAAGCAATGGGGGATAAGTTCTGTCGGCTTGATATTAACATGACAGTAAATGATCAAATAGTTGACTTAGAGATTCAAGTCGCCAATGAAGGCGACTATCCCGAACGCTCCTTGTATTACTGGGCGCGTGAGTATTCTACCGCTCTCAAAGAAGGCGGTGAATATATTGATTTACCTCGTACAATAGTAATCAGTATTATTGCCTTTAAGTTATTCATGTGCAAGGAATTTCATTCTGAATTTATGGCTCTTGAAGTAAAGCGGTATGAACCACTAACAGATAAGTTCCGCATGATTTATTTTGAATTACCGAAAGTACCTAAGACCATCTCCAAAGATGATAAATTGCAATTATGGCTCTCCTTATTTAACGCTGACACCGAAGAACGGTTAAAGGAAATTGAAGAAATGGGGGTTACGGAAGTGGAACAAGCAATCAAAGCATATCGTAGTGTATCGGCAACTGATGAGTTCAAGGAACTGGAACGTTTACGTGAACGCGCAAGGCATAATGAAGCATCAGCCCTTGGAAATGCCAGGCGTAAAGAACGCGAAAAGTGGCAAGTCGTTGTTGCGGAAAAAGATACCGCCATTGCGGAAAAAGACGCTGAACTTGAAGCACTTCGCAAACAGCTTGAGGAATTACAATCTAAGTAAAAGATAAATTAGCCGATAATAAATCCCCAAAAGTATACGCTTTTGTTCTTTCAGTTAGCTTAACTGAAATTCTTCATCTGCGGCTCAGAATAACATGAAACAATCATAACCCCCTATATCTATATAATCTCAAAATAATTCCCCTCCTGCTTCTTACATTTCTTTTTAAGCTGTGCGACATCATGTGAAAATCTATCAATTGTTTGATACGCTTCTTTACTGTATTTATTAGAAACCCCGGCTATCGATACGGTTGCAATGGGGAAATTCTCGGTTATGCCGCTCCTGTTTTTGGAAATAATATAGCCATTTTTTACATCATCTTCGCGGTATAAAGAAATAACATTGGCTTCAAACTCATCAATAACCGTTTGACAATACTCTTCCCCATCATGATAATCGCCGATAACGATGAAGTCGTCGCCGCCGATATGACCAATAAACTCACCCCGTTTTGCACAAGCCTTCATAATATCCGCAGTCATCGCCAACATCAGATCCCCATTTTGAAAACCGTAAGCATCATTATAAGCTTTAAAATTATCAATATCATAATATGTTATACAATAAGGAGTATCGCCAAAAATACGGCTTACGATTTCCTTCTCGATCTGTAAGTTACCCGGCAGACCCGTTAAAGGATTAGAGTGCATGGCGGTATCCACTTCTATTTCGGTACAAGTAGTAAGCAAATCTTTAATCGTAACAATTCCCGCATATTTACCGTCTTGTTCGACGACAATCGGGCTGTATAAATATGCATACGGTCTTTGCATCGCAAGTTTGGAAACTTGATCAATCGGTATTTGATAATTGACTCTCAGAAAATCCTTCATCATGATTTCCCGCATCACTTTTTTATAATTAAGGCTATGCCCATACCTGCCGCCGAAAATTTCCAGCAAAGTTGCTCTGGTCATAAAACCTAAAGCAATTTCATTTTCAATGACCGTAAACTCGGTAATGGTGGGATTAAGCCGTACTTTATCATAAACCGCTTCCGCTTTTTCATCAGGAGAAAAAATATAGCCCGGTTTCGATAAATGCCCGATAATAGGATAAATTGAACTCTTTATTTTTTCCTGATACCTTTTCGTGTTATATTTTTGAATCAATTCGACTTTTTCAGGTGCTATTTCCGAAAATGAACTGCACGGAATCCCTAAGAAATAACCCTGTGCGAAATCTATATTCAGCTTAATCAGTGTTTCTAATTCATCCTCGGTTTCGACCCCTTCGGCGACCAACAAAATATCGGCACTTTGGCAAAAATCAACCATTGCTTTACATAACAGCCGTTTGGTTTCATCCTTATCGATATCCCTGATTAGGTGTATGTCCAGCTTTAATAAGTGGGGGCGTACATTCGCAATGGCATTTAGCCCCGAATAACCTGCGCCGACATCATCAATGGCAATCCCATAGTTTTGCTCCCGATAGTGTTCAATCGCCTCTAAAAAGACTTTACTGTCCATGATGGCGGTTCTTTCCGTAATCTCGAAAATAATATTATTAATATCGAGTTGATATTTGGTCAGGCGATCTTTCGTAAAACCCTCTTTAAATTTTTCATCATGAATAATATTGGGATTAACATTCAGGAAAAGCTTTTTTCCTGAACACATTAATGTTGAATGCTTCATCGCTTTGTCACGGCATAATGATTCCAGTTCCCAGGCGCGGTTAATCTTATCGGCTGTTTTAAATAGTTGTTCTATATTCATTTTGAGCGCTTCATCAGAAATTCTGCTAAGTGCTTCATATCCATAAATTTGCCCGTCTTTTAAAGATACGATGGGTTGATATACGGGTTTTATGGCTTCAAACTTTATGATCATTTTTAATTTTTCTTCATCTGTTTTGGCAAATAAACTAAAATAATCTTCAATCCGAACGGTGTTTTGCATAAAAATAAGCTCCTATCATTGATAATGACCTAAGTTTAGCAAGCGATTGTAAATTGTAATATCATATTTACGTAAAATTTTTGTAAGATAAATAACTTCGCCAAAAAGGGGACGGTTCTCGCATGAACCGTCCCCCTGTTACCGTGTATCTTATTATTTATCACTTACTATCGTCAAACTGATAGTCTTTGCCGGGTAAAATTGCGTTCATTATGATTCCGACGAGCGCTCCCGTTGCTAAACCTGATAAGCTGATAGTCATTCCGCCGATCTCAAATGCTATCGCCCCCGCGGCACTATAATTAATGCCAATCGAAAGAACCAGAATCAAAGCCGCGACAATTACATTTCTGCTCTTCGTAAAGTCTACATTGTGTTCAACCACATTCAGGACACCGACAGCGGCGATCATACCATATAAAACTAACGAAACACCACCCATTGTTGCAACCGGAATACAGGAAATCACCGCCCCAAGCTTCGGTGAGAACGCAAAGAATATCGCAAAACAAGCACCAATACGAATTACACGCGGGTCAAAGACTCTCGTTAAATTAAGAACGCCCGTATTTTCACTGTAAGTCGTGTTCGCGGGAGCGCCGAATAAAGCCGCAACGATTGACGCCAAACCATCACCTGTCAAAGTCCTATGCAAACCCGGCTCTTTGATATAATTTTTCCCGACGGTCGATGAAATCGCCGACATGTCGCCGATATGTTCAACAATTGTCGCAAAAGCAATCGGCATAATAGTAATAACAGCTGTTATTAAAAGTGCTGTATCGACATTGCCGAATAAGGAAAACACGGTCATATTCCAGTGAATCGGTAAGCCAATCCAAGCCGCTTCACTAACAGGATTCCAATCAACATTCCCCGTCACGCCTGCGGCGGCATAGGATATGATTACGCCCAGAATAAGCGGAATAATCTTGAATCATGCCTTTACCCCAGATATTACAAACGATAATCGTTACAATAGCCAAAAGTGCCAATCCCCAATTAGCCGAAGCACTATTTATGGCAATCGACGACAAATTCAAACCAATCGCAATAATAATCGGCCCTGTTACGATCGGGGGGAAGAAACGCATGACTTTAGCTGCGCCGTATGTTTTGATGAACGCGGCAATGATTAAGTAAACCAGCCCCGCGAAAACAACACCGAAACCGGCATATGGAAGCAGGTGCGCTTCACCGTTAGGGGCAATCGCCCAATATCCGGCTAAGAAAGCAAAAGATGAACCCAGAAAAATCGGCACCATCCCTTTAGATAAAAAATGGAACAACAGTGTACACAGTCCGGCGAATAATAATGTCGTTGATACATTTAAACCGGTTAAAGCAGGTACAAGAACTGTTGCTCCAAACATTGCAAACATATGTTGTGCGCCAAGCAGCGTCATTTTGGGTATTCCCAACTGCCCGGCATCCATCACTCCATCGGAATGCAAATCTCCTTTGGAGTTATTAAGTTGCTTACTCATACATTCTCCTCCTTAATATTCGGCACAAAATCGTGCCTCACATAATATTAAGGAAAAAGTTTGAACTCGTCAAGGACTTTTTGTAAAATATTAACAAGGATTTCCGTTACTTCATTTTCGGCCTGAAAACTACCCCCGCTAAGTAGCCAAAGATAAGCGCCGCGCCGCATCCGACCGCCCCGGCTTTAAAACCTCCCGAGAACAGACCCATAAAACCGTCGCTGTTAACCGCTTCTTTGACCCCCTTCATAAGGACATGCCCAAATCCCAGAAGCGGAACTGTCGCTCCTGCTCCGGCGAATTCAATAAACGGTTCATACCAATTAAAAAAGCTGATAACCGCTCCCAAACAAACCAGCATAACCATAATTCGCCCCGGCATCAGTTTGGTTTTATCCATTAAAATCTGAATTGCTACGCAAATCAACCCGCCGACCCAAAACGCGTTAATAAAATTTATCATTCTTCCCTCTGACTCCATCTTTCATACAGGTATTTCCGATCCGATTAATCAAATCTTCCATCCGCACTTTATTAGTTATCGTTTCCGCTTCCGTAATAATCATTTGCCGTTCAAAATCACTCATCTCACCATAAGCGGCAGATGCGGCGGTATTGGCGGCAAGCCCCAGAGCAAGCCCTAAAGGAATGTTTTCATACTCCATACGGTTCTCCTTTTAATGAATAAGGGTTTCTGAACAATATAAGTATTAACATTTCTTTTTGACTTTATACCCATATAATAAAGTTAAAGCCGTTTATATAAATCCTTTCTTTTCAGCCCGTTATTTCGCGCTGACTGTCTCCATACCAAATGTACACATAATTTATACAGTAGTTTGGGGAAATTAGGTTGCGCAAATAAGTTATCCTTTGAAATTTTATTATTTATATTATGTGAAAAAGATTTCAAGGCGGCGCCAATATTTTTAAGCGGACCGGCACCTATGGGCGCAGCGCTAAGCATACCGCCGGCGCCAATGCCCAACCCTTGCCCCCATTGCACATCGGCCGAATTGCAAAAATGCCGCATCATGTTTAGTGCCAATGTGTTCTGCTCCCCTTCATAGAAACCATTGTTCGCAATGGCATAAATAACAACATTGGGGGCTATGTGCTTTAATTCGTCTTTAGATTCATACAGCAAGCGAAGCAAGTGCGACGGTATTCCATCAACATACAGAGGAAACACAACGACAGCCGCATCAACCCCCGTAAACCCATCGAGAAACTCTTGCTTACTTAAACCCATTGCCCTTATGGTGACGTACTCATTCGAACTCCCTAACTGTTCAGACAGAGCGTTTATCAACAGTTCACTTGAGCTAATGCTGCTTTTGGGGCTTCCGTTAATAAGTAAAATTTTCATTTCAAACCCTCCAACAATTTCGCCGCGGAATCATAAAATTCAATGGAATAATTATCCGCACCTAGGTTAAGGGCGTTTGCTTTAACCAATTTTTGTGCGGTGGCTTTTTCTTCATCTGAAATATTTTTTGCATATAGCAAATACCTTAGACTTGGACGTTTTGCATACCTTTGTTGATGGTGCATTTCTCCGTCAATGCTACAAAAAAACGGAAGAATAAAACCGATGCTACGGTCAAACACAGCTTTAATATTGGGGGATAAACCGCCAAAAGTAAGTTGGCTTATAACGATAACCTCTTGCATATGAGGTATTGTCGCCGCAAAATCACTATCGCTATCTTTTATCACACATTTACCCGGTGTTTTTAACCAACATCCGAAGCAACCCACACAGGGCTTAACTTCCCGGCTTGCTTGGAAAATGGCGTACTTATCTTTGTCTAAATCAAGCCCTTTAATGTCAATGTCATGCACAATTAGTATATCAGCCACACTGATTACCTCCTAAAAAATATGATTTGGATAATAAATCATGAACCCTTTCTTCCCATTCGCCGGCATTGTTTATACCGTTCATTATAGCAATTGAAGCTAATCCATGAACAAATGCCCAGTGAGTCAGGATAGTCTTTATCCATAACTCTTGGGGGTAGTTAATTTTACTTAGGATTTGAGATATATTGTTTCTGTATAATTCAAAGGGTTCGTATCCGCTTGGGATTTCAGTAAAATCAATATGAATACCCATGCGGTTAAATGTGAAATGAAAATATTGCGGATTATGAACGAAGAACATTACATAAGCGCATCCCATGTTTTGCAAACCGTCGAGCGTATCCATACCAATCAACGATTCACTTAACACGGTTACGAATTTATCCGTTATATGCTTCTGAATTGCCGTAAACAACTCATCTTTATTTGAAAAATGGCTGTATGGTGCCGCATGGCTGACACCGCACGCTGCTGCCAACTTTCTTAAAGAAAGTGCATTTACGCCTTGCTCATTAATCATCTCAACGCCTTTTTCAATCATTGCGGTTCGTAAATCTCCATGATGATATGACATATCAGGCATTAAACGATCCCTCCAATCTTACCGATGTAAAGATTGTATCATTGAATCTTTACATTGTCAAGTATGAATTTTTCTTGAAATGTAAATAGAAAAAGCTATCAAAATCGCTTGCGAATACCACTTTTAATACCGATTTTAACCGGAAGCCGAACAAGGATAACCGCCGCGAACATCACCGCACAACCAAGCAGTTCACGACCCGTTAAATTTTGATTTAGAATCAGATAACCGCCCAGAACCGCAAAAACTGATTCCAGACTGAATATTAAAGAAGCAACCGACGGGTCGGCGTCGCGTTGCCCGACGATTTGCAAAGTATAAGCCACCCCGCTCGACAAAATTCCGGTATAAAGAAGCGGCCATAGCCCCGCGACGAAATCACTTAACAGCGGCTTTTCCAACGGAAAACCGATTAAACTGCAAATCGTTCCCGCAATCAGAAATTGCATAAATGATAAAGTAACCCCATCAACCCGATGGGCGAAATGAGCAATAATCAGAATATGTACGGAAAATACAATGGCACTGAAAAAAACATAAATATCACCGCGATTAAGCGTAAAACTTTCATTAATACATAAAAGATAAACCCCCACCCCGGCAATTAACGCGCCAACCCAAATAATACCGTCAACATGACGCTTCAAAAAAACACCCATCACCGGAACGATAATTATGTAAAGTGTCGTGATAAACCCTGCTTTTCCGACCGTGGTATAGATTATCCCGATTTGTTGTAAAGTCGTCGCTAAACAAACGACGATTCCGCAGCTTATTCCTGCCAAGTATAAATCTTTTTTTGTCCCCCTGTTTATTCCGCGTTTCTTCGCCGCGCTTCGTCTTAGAATTACTAACGGAAGCAAAACCGCGCAACCCAAAAAATACCTAGTCCCATTAAAAGAAAATGGTCCCAGATAATCCATTCCTGCACTTTGGGCGACAAAGGCAAATCCCCATATCAAAGACGCCGTTAATAATAAAACCGTACCCGATTTGCCGCACTGCCGCGGCAAACCGCTCACTAGGCTCGCGCTAAATAATTTTTTCACATATCTCCCTAACAATTTCGTGAACGCTCTTGTTTTCACAATCAATCGTTATTTGCGCGTATTTTTCATACAATGGTTCACGCTTGGCATAGATATCTTCGAGAGTATGCCCAGCTTTCAAGACGACACCCCGCGTTTCCAAATCTCCCAGCCTGTTGGAAATCTCTTTAAATGAAAGCTTCAAATAAATGATATCGCCGATCTGACTGAAATTATCCATAGCCTCATTGCCGTAAACCGCACTCCCGCCCGTTGCAATGACTTTATTATGGGCATTTAACGTCGCATTGATGAAATTTTCGATTTCTAAAAATCCATCTTGCCCGCTTTCGAACAGAATTTCATGTAATTTTTTGCCGCAATTTTCTTCAATTACAGTATCAGAGTCGATGAAACCATATTTTAATTTAGCGGCGAGAGCTTTTCCGACCGTACTCTTACCGCATCCGGGCATTCCGATTAAAATTATATTGCTAGTATTGCCCATTTAAACAGAACCTCCCTTGACCCGTAATCCCCTATAAATTAACCATTCAATTAACATCCGGCAATAACGCTATCACTTCAATCTCACACAGCACATCACGCGGCAACTGCCGAACCGCGACACAACTCCGTGCCGGTTTCTCAACAAAGAATTTTTCGTATACACTGTTAAACGCCGCAAAATCAGCCATATCGGTAAGAAAACAAGTCGTCTTTATCACATTTTCAAAGTCGATCCCCGCCGCCGCCAAAATCGCCCCGATATTCTCACAAACAAGGGTTGTTTGAACCAAAATATCGCCTTCGATAACCGCTCCTGTCTCAGGGATAATCGGAACCTGACCTGATGTATAAAGCATATTGCCGACGGCAATCGCCTGAGAATAGGGACCTATCGCCCCGGGTGCCTTATCGGTCGAGATTTTCCGTAAAATGTCAGCCATACTATTTTCTCCTTTACAGTGCCTTAATATACATTTGCAACAATAACAGTATATCCCGAAAGCTTAATCATGGCAACCTTAATTAACCCCGGTTCCTTCGCTTACGCTTAGGTGACATATCACATCTACAACAAAAACATCCCCTGTGAAAAATAAATCAAGCTACCCGTAAGCTTACCGCAGGCAAAAGCGATAATAACAATCCCGATACCTTCCCGGAAACCCGCTCTTCTGGCGAAAATCGGGATTGAATCAAGCATCTCGGCAATCGCTAAAGCCAAGCAACCCACGAACATCCCCGAAAACACGCCATATATAATACCGACAGCCATCCCGGCAAGCGGCCATATCTCATGAGTCGCCGCGCCGAACAACTGATTTTTATAAACCGCATCACCTAATTCGAAAAACTTCGGAAAAATACTGATAACCCCTCCTGTTATTGTTCCGAAAACCACCATTTCTTCCAGAAACATAATATGTTTCGCGATATTCAGCTTTCCCGCGAACCGCGGGATCAACCCGACCGCGACGAGTACCGTAAAAACACCCGCCGAGCAGATAATACCAAAACTAAATGCGCATATTACCATTAGAATTTGATGTAATATCATCATAATATTTTTCCTTCACGTTCCGCCGTCGCCACTAAAGCCTTATCGACATCATCTTGATACAACCGCATCGCTACCTCAATCGGCGTCGGGTCTTTCGTGATTCTCCGTCCCCCCACATGATTAAAGAATATGATAATCCCAAGCGCCAAACCAATCGAATACGAAATTTCCAAGATAGTATACCCCGTCGCCGGCTGCCCCATAATAAGTTCATAAACCTTACTGAAAACCTTATTAATCGCTATATCATTATGGAAAGCCATAATCGTAAAAGCCGTGCCGAAAAAGCAAACCCCGCTCGCCAAAGCAATTTTGAAAAACTCTGCCGGCTGTCTGTGTTTTCGCTTATTAATCTTTTCCACCAATATATCCATTTCCCCGAGACTATTGACCGTTACGCCCGGGTGAGCCGCTTCGATCATCTCAATTAACCTCAAAACGCTGATAACTTGCCGGTTAATCTCCGTTTTTTTGAGCTTTTCCGCCGACTTATTACTAAAGGTAAAAATCTTGACGGCTTTTATTTTTGCCGTCACTTTATCATCGGAACAATAAATTTTCGCGACATCTTTTATAAAAACCTCGTCAGCTTGGACTTGGATATTTTTCAGCGCGATAAGATAAACATTTACATTTGCCATGAAACCCTCCGTAATCTTTTCTCCATATCAGGTTAGTATTAACACCGTAAAATTATTTTATTACAAAAATGATGCACATTTCTAATTTTTATGTTAGACTATGACTAGAAAGTTTTTAAAGTGCCGCCCGACAGCGGTACTTTAAGTGATTACAATTATATCTAGCTAAGAAAGGGTACCTCATATGAGATTGATTACGCGTTCGGATTTTGATGGTTTAGCCTGTGGTGCTTTACTAAAAGAAGCAGGCATTATCGATAATTGGAAATTCGCTCACCCGAAGGATCTGCAAGACGGTTTGATTCCTGTCGATGAAAATGATTGCCTGGCAAATGTGCCTTATGTCCCGGGATGCGGGCTATGGTTCGATCATCACAGCAGTGAGCATGAACGTAATGAACTAAAAGGGAAATATAAAGGTGAAAGCCGAATTACCCCTTCATGTGCGCGAATCATTTATGAATATTACGGCGGCAGGGAGCGCTTCCCGCAGTTCGACGACTTGATGGTCGCTGTTGATAAAGTTGATTCCGGGCAGCTTGAAATGGATGATATCCAGAATCCCGAAGGATGGGTACTGGTCGGATTCTTAATGGACCCGCGGACGGGGCTGGGAAGATGGCGCAATTTTACCATTTCTAATTATCAATTAATGGAAAAATTAATCGATGCCTGTCGGGTTATGACCACCGACGAAATTCTATCACTTCCTGATGTGATGGAGCGAATCGAAATTTATTATGAACAAACCGAACTGTTTAAGCAAATGGTCACTAACCATACCGTTATTGACGGCAATCTGATTATCACGGATTTACGCGGCGTTGAACTGATTTATACCTGTAATCGTTTTATGGTCTACAGCATGTACCCTGAACAGAATATTTCGACATGGATAGTCAGCGGCCGCGGCGGGATGGGTTGCTCGGCGGCAGTCGGGTATAGTATCCTGAATCGGACATCCAATGTTAATGTCGGACGCCTGATGCTCAAATACCACGGCGGCGGTCATCATAATGTCGGAACTTGCCAGTTTACCGATGAGGAAATGAAAGACGAACTCCCCAATATGTTAAAAGAATTATCCGATCAGGCAAACGGGCGTGTATAGGAGAGACAATATGCATTATTCTTACAAAACAAAAAACACCTGCGCTACCAATATCGAATTCGACCTAGAAGATGATATTGTACATAATGTCGTTTTTACAGGCGGATGCAACGGAAATTTAAAAGCGATCCAGAAGTTAGTTGACGGATTTTCGGTTGATGAAATTAATGAAGCGCTCGGCGGTAATATCTGCGGTATGCGCCCGACTTCATGTACCGACCAACTGGCTCAGGCCGTCAGGGAAGCATCTTTGTCTGCTAAAGCAAAGTAAAGCATAAACGGCAAAGAATCTCCGTTAAACTAGAAAAGTGAAAAATGTCAAGATGACATTTTTCACTTTATTTTTATTACGCCGCCCGTCTGCTCACAAATATCTTCTTCGACAACTCACTGCCAATAATCGGCACCAATATAAATGCTGACCCGACCAAGAGCTGCAACGGATTAAGAGGTACTGCCGAAAATAATTCCGCCAAAAACGGAACATAAATAACCGCAATTAATACTAAGAACGAAAGTCCCATCGAAATATTCAAAAACCGATTCGCAAATAAACTGCGTTTAAGACCGATAAACCCTTCCGTCCGCGAAGGATATGACAATAATAATTCACTTGCCACTAATGTATAAAAACAAAGCGTAATCGCTGTATCATGATCAAATACAAAATGACCATAAAGGAATGAACCTAATGCTCCTGCACAAAGAAAAGCCGCTCTAAACAGTACCGACCCCTTCATATTATTATTAATAATCGCCTCTTTCGGATCCCGCGGCTGTTTTTTCATAATACCCGGTTCTTCATTTTCCATTCCCAAAGCAAAAGCAGGGAATGCATCGGTTAACAGATTTACGAAAAGAAGCTGAGTCGCCACCAAAGGAACAGGCAAACCGAAAACAATCGCCAGTAAAATTATTAATATTTCACCGACATTACAGGCAAGTAAATAACCCGTCACTTTTTGGATATTCCCATAAATCGTCCGGCCTTGTTTAACCGCCTTCGCAATACTAACGAAATTATCATCGGACAAAATCATATCGGCGGCTTCTTTAGAAACATCGGTGCCGGTTATCCCCATCGCAATACCAATATCCGCCTTTTTTAGCGACGGCGCATCATTTACCCCGTCCCCCGTCATCGCAACGATATTGGAATTATCCTTAATAGCTGTTACGATACGAACTTTGTGTTCAGGTGATACTCTGGCAAAAACATTGACCGTTCTCACTTTTTCCCGCAGTTTTTCATCCGTCAGGTCGTCAAGGTCATTACCGTCCAGTACCTCGTCCCCGTGATTCAGGATATTTAATTTTTCCGCAATCGCGCTTGCCGTGATTTTGTGATCCCCTGTAATCATCTTGACATTAATCCCGGCCCCGTGACACTCATCAATCGAATCCTTGACTTCTTCCCGCGGCGGGTCAATCATACACATCATCCCGACATAAGTAAGCCCTTCTTCTATATTATCGATCTTATCTTCGCTCTCATATTCTTTATAAGCAAATCCCAAAACACGCAGTGCTTGCGCGGCGAAATTCTCATTATGCATAAGTAACTGCACTTTAAGTTTATCCGTCATCGGAATGACTTCGCCGTTTTGGTATACTTTAGTTGAACGGTTAATGATTGAATCGGGGGCGCCCTTAGTATTCATGACGACTTTATTATCTTTTAAATTATAGGTAGACATGATTTTGCGGTCAGAATCAAAAGGGATTTCCTGCACCCTTTTAAACCGTGCGTTAAGTTCATCTTTATCCAGCTTAATTTTTGCGCTGAACACCAGCATTGCCGCTTCCGTCGGGTCGCCGATGATTTCAGCGGCTTCTTTATCATAAATGGAGTCGTTACATAAAACAGCTATTTCCGCCATTAATGCAATGTTTTCCGTAATCGCCCGTCCACTTTCGATAATTTCACCGGAAGCACTATATCCCGTTCCCGTAACATCAAAAACATTATCCGTATCAAAAACTTTGACGACGGTCATCTTGTTTTGGGTCAGCGTTCCTGTTTTATCTGAGCAAATAACGGTCGTACTGCCAAGTGTCTCAACTGCCCGCAATTTTTTTACAATCGCATTAGACTTGACCATTTTCTGTACACCGATTGCCAAAATAACGGTTGCAACGATCGCCACCCCCTCCGGAACCGCCGCTACCGCCAGCGAAACCGAAACCATCAGCATTTCAATGATATCGCGGTGATCGCCCAGCCCTAAGAAATTATAGAGGAAGCCAATACCGAATACCAGCGCACAGGTGATGATGCAAATAATCCCGAGTGTTTTCGCCATTGCGTTGAGCTTGTCTTGTAAAGGGGTGTTGGTATCGTCGGTTTCGTTCAAAAATGTCGCGATTTTGCCCATTTCCGTATCCATGCCGGTGGCATATACGACCCCTGCGCCCCTGCCATAGGTGACTACCGTCCCCATCGATGCTAAGTTAATGCGGTCGCCTAAGCTGATTCCTTCTTCCAGGACGATATTGGCGTTTTTATTAACCGCAATGGATTCTCCTGTGAGAGCGGACTCATCAATTCGTAAATTAATACTTTCGACGATTCTTAAATCGGCGGGAATATAATCGCCTGCATCAAGGATTATGATATCGCCGACCACGACATCAGGGGAATCTATTTTTTCGATATGTCCGTCGCGCTTGACCTTTGCTTTCGGGCTTGACATGTTCTTTAGCTCTTTAAGAGCGTCGTCGGCTTTGTTTTCCTGGGTGATGCCGATGACCATATTAATTACCAAGATACCGACGATAATGATGGCATCCTTTAAACCGTCGCCGACGACGACGGAGATAACTGCCGCCAGAAGTAATATGATAACAAGAAAATCTTTGAACTGCAAAAGGATTCGGTAAAGCATTGATTTTTTCTTTTGCGCTTTTAGCCGGTTGGGGCCGTATTCTTCTAAGCGCTTAAGCGCTTCCGCTTTCGTAAGCCCGTTTCGCGAATCTGATTTTAAATCATTTAGAGATTGTTCGATGTTTTTAGTGTAGTACTTCATAATTTTCCTCCATTTATACAATTTACAATGCGCCGAGCCGGTAACACAAAAAAAGCAAGACCGACTTATTAAAGTCAAAAGTCTTGCGTCGTCATTTCGTGACGTGTATATCCGGGTCAATCGACCGTATTGACGGATAAAACAAAGGCTTATGCCATTCGCTACTCCCTTTTGTAATTAAATACTAACAAGATTGGCGGAATAAGTCAACATTTTTTTATTGCTTGGTCATTTTTTGTAATTATTGACCATGTTTTTCGATATATTCGGAACCCCCGGGATAGCTTTGCTATTCCGGGGGGCATTGGTTTTAGAGAGGGGTATTAACTTGCTAAATACATCAGTCATGCTGTCTTTGGTTCAGG
>WQST01000023.1 GCA_009787745.1 Lachnospiraceae bacterium | reverse complement strand
GGTTTAAGTAAAGCCCGTGCAGGCAATCATCTATATGAGATATCGAATGCCGTCGATGCCTTTGTTTCGCAGTATGGCTATGGAATTGTCAGGGATTTGGTCGGTCACGGAATTGGCTTGGAAATTCATGAGGATCCCCAGATTCCCCATTTCGCCCAAAGGAAAAGAGGGTTGAAGTTACGGGCAGGGATGACGATTTGTATTGAACCGATGATTAACATGGGTTATGCGGAAGTGGAATGGCTTGACGACGACTGGACAGTAGTATCAGAGGATCGCTCATGGTCGGCGCATTATGAAAATACGATTCTAATTACTAACGGTGAACCGGAGTTATTAACGCTATATGAATGATTTAAGCGGGCACTTTGCCAAATCGAAATCAGGGCATGATAAGGAAAAGATTTTCATTATTATCGGAAATACGGCAAAATATGCGGATATCGTTGACGGAATATCGCGAACGATCGAAAAACCGAAGCGGAAGAATATAAAACATCTTGCGGTATATAATGAAACCGCAGGTATTATTCATGAAAAATTGCTGGAAAATAAACAAGTCAGTAACGAAGAAGTGAAATTTGCATTAAGTGCCGCTCGGCAACAGGCACAAACTTAAAGCAGTTGCAATTTATTATTAAAAAGAGGTGTTTATGCCAAAGTCAGATATGATTGAAATTGAAGGAGTGGTTATCGAGAAACTACCCAATACGATGTTTCAGGTTGAACTTGAAAACGGGCATCGTGTTCTTGCTCACATTAGCGGGAAGTTACGGCAGAATTTTATCCGTATCCTACCCGGTGACAAGGTTACTCTGGAACTGTCCCCTTACGATTTGACAAAAGGCCGAATTATTTGGCGGGATAAATAAAGCTTGTGTTAATTACAATGTTGTGATACAATGTTAAGCGGTCTATTTACGACCGAAAGAAAGGTAAGGTGATAAAATGAAAGTAAGATCATCTGTAAAACCGATTTGCGAAAAGTGTAAGATCATTAAGAGAAAAGGCAGTATCAGAGTGATCTGTATTAATCCGAAACATAAACAAAGACAAGGTTAATTTCGAGCCATAGTTCGTGCAAAGCACGAAACGAAATACTTGTTGATACCGAAACAGATATATTTCGGAAAGGTCGGATTATTTTCCGATTGGGTGTAGCATCTTGTTTTACAAGACGGCACCTCAATCAACACTAGTGTAAATCAATCAATGCAATTAAGAGAAAATGGAGGATTTAAAAATGGCTCGTATTTCAGGTGTGGATTTACCACGGGAAAAGCGCGTAGAAATAGGTTTAACCTATATTTACGGTATCGGCAGAACCAGTTCCAATAAGATTTTAACGGCTGCTAAAGTTAGTCCCGACACCCGCGTCAGAGAGCTGACTGACGAAGAAGTAAAAAGAATCAGTGAAGTAATCGATAAGGAATTTATGGTCGAAGGTGATTTAAGGAGAGAGATCGCCCTTAATATCAAGCGGCTTCAGGAAATCGGATGCTATCGCGGTATCCGTCATAGAAGAGGTCTTCCGGTACGCGGTCAAAGAACCAAGACCAATGCCAGAACCAGAAAAGGTCCGAAACGGACAGTAGCTAACAAGAAAAAATAAACGATGAAAGGTAATTCTATTAGTAATAGAAAGGGTTGAGTAATGGCAACAAAGAAAGTAACCAAAAAAGTAACTAAAAGACGTGTCAAGAAAAACGTGGAACGCGGACAGGCACACATCCAATCATCGTTTAATAATACGATCGTTACATTAACAGATGCGGAAGGAAACGCCCTTAGTTGGGCAAGTGCGGGAGGACTTGGTTTCAGGGGTTCGCGTAAATCGACGCCTTATGCCGCCCAAATGGCCGCCGAAACGGCAACAAAAGCCGCATTAATACATGGACTTAAAATCGTTGATGTTTTCGTAAAGGGTCCCGGTTCAGGCCGTGAAGCCGCGATTCGTGCATTAGCCGCTAACGGGCTTGAGGTTATCTCCATCAGAGACGTGACCCCGGTTCCGCACAACGGTTGCCGCCCGCCGAAACGTCGTCGTGTTTAATAATTGTAACTATTAATTAATGTTGGATGAAGGCGCGGTATTCGCGTTGTAAACAATAATAGGAGGAAAATTTTAATGGCAGTAAACAGAGTACCTGTCTTAAAGAGATGCCGCGCTTTAGGACTAGAACCGGGATTTTTAGGTTATGACAAAAAATCAAATCGTACAAATCAAAGAAGCGGAAAAAAAGTTAGTGAATACGGTCTCCAATTAAGAGAAAAGCAAAAAGCCAAATTCATCTATGGCGTTCTTGAAAAACCATTCCGCAATTATTATAAAAAAGCAGCCCAAATGAAAGGCTTGACCGGCGAAAACCTGATGGTAATGCTGGAAACAAGGCTTGATAATGTCGTCTTTAGGATGGGCTTTGCGCGTACCAGAAGAGAAGCCAGACAGGTAGTAGGGCATAAGCATTTCCTTGTCAACGGAAAGCGCGTTAACATCCCTTCATATCAATTAAAGACAGGTGATGTTATTGAAGTACGGGAAAAATCACGCCCATTACAAAGATACAAAGATATTCTCGAAGTTACAGGCGGAAGGCTTACTCCTGATTGGATGGAAGTTGACCATGAAGCTTATCGCGGCACGGTCAAGAATATTCCTTCCCGCGAAGCTATTGACGTACCTGTAAATGAAATGCTTATCGTCGAGCTTTATTCTAAATAACAAATAACAAATAACAAATAGTAGATTCTTCACATTTGTAAAGCTATAATTCTTAAGCGAGGTTTTCGCGCTTTTGAATTATTCTTTACATGAATATCATAAAGGAGGATATTTTAGTGTTTGATTTTGAAAGACCTAATATCGAGGTTGCAGAGATTTCAGAAGATAAAAGATACGGACGTTTTATTGTCGAACCTCTTGAGCGTGGTTACGGAACCACTTTAGGTAATTCCTTACGCCGGATAATGCTTTCCTCATTACCCGGAGCGGCTGTCAGCCAGGTGAAGATCGAAGGGGTTTTACATGAATTCAGCTCCATAACAGGCGTAAAAGAAGACGTAACCGAAATTATCATGAACATAAAAGATATCGCGGTTAGAAATAACAGCGAGTCGAATGAACAAAAGACTGCTTTCTTGGAATTTGAAGGCGAAGGTATTGTAAGAGCGTCTGATATTCAAGCTGATTCCGAGATAGAAATTTTGAATCCTGATTTAGTTATTGCTTCATTATGCGGTAAGGATGCGAAGTTATATATGGAATTAACGATCAGCAAAGGCCGTGGTTATGTTGCCGCTGAGAAGAATAAGAGCGAAGATTTACCGATCGGAGTCGTTGCGATTGATTCTATTTATACTCCTGTTGAAAGAGTTAATGTGACCGTAGAGAATACTCGTGTCGGTCAGATTACAGACTATGACAAGCTGACACTTGACGTATTTACGAATGGTACTTTAGTACCTGACGAAGCCGTTAGTTTGGCGGCGAAAGTCCTTAGCGAGCATTTGAGCTTGTTTATTAATTTGTCCGAAAATGCTAAAACGGCCGAAGTTATGGTTGAAAAGGATGAGGATGAAAAAGAAAAAGTATTAGAGATGAGTATTGATGAACTTGAATTGTCGGTACGGTCTTATAATTGCTTAAAAAGAGCAGGGATAAATACAGTCGAAGAGTTAACGAACAAGACTTCGGAAGATATGATGAAAGTCAGGAACTTAGGACGTAAGTCATTGGAAGAAGTACTGGCGAAACTCAAAGAACTTGGACTACAGTTTAATCCGTTAGATGAATAAATATACGCAGATAAGACCTAAACGGCACATGCGTGTGACTCGGAAATGAAGATAAAATCGGGTAAATAAGACCAATGAGCGTAGCCCGATTGATTCATGGATGAGAGAAGGGAAACCTTCGGAGAGGAGCCAAATGGCAAAATACAGAAAACTGGGTCGGACATCCGATCAAAGGAAAGCGTTGCTGCGCAATCAAGTAACCGCGCTTTTATATCATGGCAAGATTGTCACAACAGAAACGAAAGCGAAGGAAGTCCGTAAAATCGCGGAAAGCTTAATCGCAATGGCAGTTAAGGAAAAAGACAATTTTGAAATGGTTACGGTAAAAGCTAAGGTAGCGCTGAAAGACAAAGACGGTAAGCGCATCAAGGAAGTCGTCGATGGCAAAAAAGTAACGAAATATGATACCGTCGATAAAGAAATCAAGAAGGATTTACCTTCAAGAAACCATGTTCGCCGCAAAATGCTAAAGGTACTGTATCCTGTCGTCGAAGTACCCCAAACCCCCGCAGGAAGAAAACGCGGAACAAAGCAAGTTGATTTGGTCGGTAAGCTTTTTGATGAATACGGCACGAAATATGCAAACCGTGGCGGCGGCTACACCAGAGTCATCAAAATCGGCCCCCGCAAAGGCGACGCCGCAATGGAAGTAGTACTTGAATTAGTATAAATAATCAATTATCAGGAGCAGACGATTTATCAGTCTGCTCTGTTTTTTCTGTATACACAGTCACATGAAATTCTGAGCGTAGCGAAGAATCTCACTTAGCTTTTAATCAATGTAACCTTGTAATATATAAAAGGGTGATAGGAAAAATTATGCTTTTAATTAAGAATGGACGAATCATAAACCCACAGAGCAATCAAGATGAAATAACCGATATATTAATTATTGACGAGATTATAAAAGATATCGGCAAAGATTTACCCTTTGCCGCGAATACAGAAATAATAGACGCCGAAGGAATGATCGTTGCTCCCGGCTTAGTTGATATCCATGTTCATTTTCGTGACCCCGGTTTTACATATAAAGAAGATATCGAAAGCGGCGCGAAAGCCGCCGCAAAAGGCGGTTATACGACAGTAGTCATGATGGCGAACACAAATCCGCCGATTGATAATATCGAAACGCTTAAATATGTGCTTAATAAAGGGAACAAGACAGGAATAAACATTATGACCTGTGCGGCCGTTACACAGGGGCTTAAAGGGGTAGAAACCGTAGATATGGCGGCACTTAAAGAAGCCGGGGCGATTGGGTTTACTGATGATGGTATACCGCTTTTAGATGAAGAAATAGTCAAGTCGGCGCTGAAGGAAGCGGCGAAGATAGGATTACCGATTAGTTTTCATGAAGAGAACCCAAGTTATATAAGAAACAATGGAATCAACGAAGGTTATGCATCCGAGCAATTAGGCATTTACGGGTCTTCACGGGAAGCAGAAATCGTGATGATAAAGCGTGATTTAGCATTAGCGAAAGAAGCGGGTGCGAAAGTAGTAATTCAGCATATCAGCACAAAAGAAGGCGTGGCGCTTGTAAGACAAGCAAAAGCGGATAATGTAGCAATTTTTGCCGAAGCCGCCCCCCATCACTTTACCCTTACCGAAGAAGCGGTAATAAAAAAAGGCGCATTGGCGAAGATGAACCCGCCGCTTCGCACCGAAGAAGATCGGATAGCCGTCATAGAAGGGCTTAAAGACGGAACAATCGATGTAATCGCGACCGATCATGCCCCTCATAGCAAAGAAGAGAAGGAGAGGGACATAAAAGCGGCTCCTAGTGGGATTATTGGTCTGGAAACAGCGCTGTCGTTAGGTATTAGGGAGTTGGTAAACAAGGGGTATCTTACGATATCAGAGTTAATTGAGCGGATGAGCAGTAACCCCGCCAAACTATATGAGCTTCCGGCAGGAAATATAATGATTGGAAAGAGTGCCGATTTAGTTATTTTCGACCCGAGCGTAATGTGGGTCGCAGAAGAATTTACATCAAAATCCCAAAACTCACCTTTCATCGGCGAAAAAATGCCCGGGGCCATTCATTATACGATTTGTAAAGGAAAGGTTGTTTGGCATTCTGTCACTGTTTCATAAGAAAAACCGGATGTAAATTTACACCCGGCTCATCTCATATTAAATAACAGGTGTTATCAAACCTGATTCTTAACAATCAGAATTTTATCCCCCGCCCGAACCTCATCATCAGCCATTTCATTTGCTTCTTTTAACTGAGCAATCGGGATATAATACCGCTTCCCGATATCCCACAAACTCTCGCCCGGTCCCGCGATATAAACGGCGATACCGGGTAAACCGCCAAGTTTATCAAGATCAGGTTCCGCAACAATCAACTCATCAATAATCTTTTCATGCATCTGCTCATAGACATTACTGCGGAAGCAAAGAATTGCTTTAACATCCAATTCCGTCGGCTCAATCGCTGTTACCGCCAACTGCTCCATTTCAGCCTGTAAACGATATACACAATCATTGTTGATATCATCAGCTTGCAAAGTATAATTGAAAGGAATCATCGTTCTGACCACACCATACGGTGATTTTTCATCATTTGTTTCATAAAGAACTTGTAAATTCGCAATTCCGTCGATATAAATCCCATCCTCAACGATATCGTGGCTAACAATCTGTAAGCTTCCGTTACTATGAAGAATCTTCTTAACAGGAACCTGACCGTCAGACAAGACGAGATGCTCACCCATTTTATTTTTACCGTAAGCACGGCATTTTAGGCGACGGAAGAGCGCATCACTGCCAATCGCTGTTACTTCTTTATTGACCCCATACACATCAGACAGAATATCAATACGATCTTCTTTATAAATACAGACATCAAGTTCGACTAAAAGGTCAAAAGTTACGATTCTGTCTTCGCCGTCGAAATCAGGACGAATTTCCGTTTCTTTTTCCGTAATCATCCAGGAAATCTCAGGAATCATCCCTTCGTATACATCATTACATTCAATCGAACCTGAAAAAGGCAAAACTACTTCATGGTGACAAATTTCCTTATCATCCCCGTCACTGCGGTACATGAAGAAGGCTTTTACTTCACCTTGAATTGAAATTTTATCATCCAGTACTTTAAATTCGACCTCCTGCGGCCTTAAATCTTCCCAGATCAGTTCATCAATATTCGGAAAACTGCCGGGAATTTCGACTTCTTCTTTAATGCGGAAAATATCTTTTTTCTTAACTGCCATCGCGGCAATATCAAGGGATTTCTTACGATACTCAACAGGCTCGTCATGATAAAGATCAACGGCGGTTTCGGCGTCGCTGATTACTTCGCAGCTTAGATAGAGAGAAATAATCGACTGAACACTCAACTTACGACTGTTTATCAAACCGATGGTTAAATCCTCAAGTTCCCATTTAACATGGACATTATCACCGCTCTCGACCCCTTCCATAATAATATCTTCTTTGAAAGGAATGTACCCGTCCATTCCCGCGAAATCAATCCGCATCCCGCCGTCAGTCGTATAAGCAACATAAAAAGCTAATTTGCCTTTGACCGTTACATGATCGTTTGTGACTGTAAGTTCGTCTATGCTCACATTTCCCCGATTAAGTATCAGCATGGCCGCATCCGGGCGGGAATCGGAAATATTAATATCATCTTCCAATGTTATCTGGGTGGATGCTTTGCATTTAAGCCGATCCATATGTATGTTTTTCTTGACTAATTCCACAAAATACCTCCTGTGATTTTGATAAAAAGTGTACCCATTCACAAAACTTAAAACAGACCTAGTTACACTTGGATAAGTTTACTTAAGTCTATTACACAGGAGGAAAATATATTCCGCTTTTTATGACAAACAGTTTTTGTTTTATCTTAATCGCGGACGGCGCCGATTAATTCGTTTATATCATCGATTTTCGCGTCTTTAAGATAATCGTTAATCCCATCAATAATATCCACAGTTAAGGTCGGATTTACGAAGTTCATCGCTCCGGCAGCGACTAAGGCCGCCCCGGCGAGAATAAATTCAATCGCATCGTGCGCATTTGCGATTCCGCCCATACCGATAATCGGTATCTTAACTGCCTGAGCGCATTGATAAACCATTCGGACAGCAACAGGTTTAATGCAAGGCCCTGAAAGCCCCCCCGTTCTATTCTTAATGGCAAATGTGCGGCGATGGATATCGATTTTCATTCCCGTCAAAGTATTTATTAAGGAAATAGCGTCCGCTCCGCCGCATTCCGCCGCTTTCGCCATCTCTGTTATATCAGTCACGTTCGGGCTGAGCTTCATGATGATTGGCTGTTTTGCTTTTTCCTTTATTCTCTTCGTTATTTCAAAAAGACAATCCGCATTCTGCCCGAAAGCAATCGCCCCTTCTTTGACATTCGGGCAAGAAACGTTGATTTCGAGCATCGTAGCATTTGTGTCGCTAAGTTTCTCAACGACATCAAGGTACTCTTCAATCGTTTTCCCGCATACATTTACGATGACATTGGTGTCATAATCACGCAGAAATTCAAGGTCGCGTTCGATGAAAACATCGATCCCCGGATTCTGGAGACCGATCGCATTGAGCATTCCCCCGTATGTTTCGGCGATTCGGGGAGTTGGGTTGCCCTGCCAGGGGACGCTTGAGACCCCTTTGGTCACAATACCGCCCAACCTGTTCAAATCAACAAACTCACTATATTCTTGCCCCGCGCCAAAAGTACCGGAAGCGGTTATAACGGGATTCTTAAAGTCGATTCCCGCGATATTAACTGATAAATTCATTGTAATCTCCATCTCATAAAATATTAATTAAATTCAACATATTCCGCCGCAAAAACAGGACCTTCGGTACATACCCTGCTATTTTTTACATGGCTGTGATGATCTGTCTTGGTAGTTTTACACACACAGCCCAGACAAGCCCCGACGCCGCAAGCCATCCGCTCTTCAAGCGAAAGAAAAGCTTTGATTTCATTCTCGGCGGCATAATTTTTAATCGCCCGAAGCATCGGAGTCGGGCCGCACGCCATGATAATATCCGCTTTAAGCCCGCTTGACTTAATCGCATCAATTACATTTCCCTCTGTTCCGATACTGCCGTCTTCCGTCGCAATATGAACCGCCGCGTATTCCGCTATTTCTTCATTAAGAAATAACTTATCATCCCGATAGCCTAAAAAAGCATCAAGTAGCGCAAGATCATTTATTTCTTTGGCAAGTTCTAACAACGGAGGAATCCCAATCCCGCCGCCAATCAAAAACAAGCGTTTTCCATGTATATCAGCGGTAGGGAAACCATTCCCCAAAATACCAAGCAAAGAAACGCTATCACCTTTTCGGTATGTCGAAAATTCTTCCGTACCGCGCCCCGCAATCCGATAAACTAAGCAGATTCTACTTTTATCATCACTTACTTCACAGATGCTTATCGGGCGCGGTAGTAAAGTAGCCGCGTTTTTCGGATAAACGCCAACGAATTGCCCAGCTTTAGCATCTTTTGCGATATCTGTCGCAAGCCAAAGGGCATAAATATCAGATGTCAATTTTTCTTGTGATACTACAATTGCATTTACTTTTTTCTTAGCCATATGTAATCCTTTATATTTGAATATGATTAGCAAAAATTTCATTTTTTACAGTATATCAAATTCAGGAAAAATTTGCTATGTTTTTGTAATTACATAAATATTGACATTGCTTTACAGTACATAAAAAATCAACACTACGTACTAATGATTAATATCGGAGTGTTGATTTTATGATTGCATAATTAATTTTATTTATTCAAGTCCGGCTTCTTCTCTCATCTTTTGGAAGCCATCGCGAACGGCATCAAAGGTTTGTTGGCTGATTTCGGGAAGCTTTCCGCCCCAAATTTTTTCTGCCATCTTAAAGCCTTTTTCAAAAGCCTTTTCCATTTCGTCGATTTTACTCGGATCGCCGCCTGTTAAAGCTTTAGCGAAATCCAATATGCGTTCAGAGGTTTGTTTAACACCCCAGTAACCGTCTTCGCTAATGTCCTGAACGGCTTGATCTCTGGTGGCGGCATCAACAGTCAGTTTACCATCGCGAAGCAAAGCCCAAATACAGTCAGCTTTATTCTGAGCATTGCCCTGACCGCTGATCATATTCTTTACCAGTTCCATTAATTGGGATTTTCTGGCGTCTACCTCTGATTTAAGACGCGCAATCGTCTCGGCATCGGGTTTATACTTCGTTGCCTTTGCGGTTTCATTTGATTGCTCATAAATGACGCCGCTGTCATTGGTGTTTTCTTTTTTAGTTTCTTCAGCCTTATCGTGACTTTTAGTTGCTGCCTGATACTCGTAAGCACTAGCCGCACTATTTGATGTAACTCCGTTTACACTCATTTTTTACCCTCCATGGTGTGGTGCCTTATATAGGATAAGGCGACAAAAACAATAATGCTGTTATATATATCGGCCGGTTAATAATGGAACTTTATAGTAGGATGAAAATTTTTTATGTTCATTTTCAATTTTATAGGATATCTTCAATATTTTGCGAATCATGTAAAATGCGATAGATAAAAACTTTTTTACTCGCTTCCTCTATTGTATAAAACATGACATACGAACCAAAAATCACAACATGACGATAATAAGGATTAGGGTTGAATGTCGAAAAAATATTGGGTGTTTCTCCAATAATCCCGATATACTTTTTTAACTCTTTCTTGAATTTTTGCGGTGCATTTATTGAGTATTGCGCCAAGTAAGCAATAATTTTATTTTTATCCTCTTTAGCAAATGTGGAGGGGATAACAGAATAAGACATGATTTTCCCCCTAATCCTCAAAAAATTCATCAAGGTTAAGCCAAGTCGTTGGGTCATCTTTTACGGCTTCCACCTCGTTTAGAGATTTTGTTATATAACTGTTCCAAGCCGCTTCCTTCATTGCATCATATTCGGCAATGTTCAAAATAACGCTTTCGCCTTTACCGGTATTGTCAGTAATAACCACTCTGCCATGATTCATAATTGTAGGTAGGATGCTGGCATATGCTGTTCCCATTTCATGGGCTTTTCTTAATTGTGTATTCATTATATAAAACCCCTTTCCAGTTCGGTTTCATATAAATTATAGCACCCGAAAGAAGCAATGGCAATCCTTTGCTATGCTATAAGAGGGGCTTGAGAAACAAGCCTACTAAAAACAGCATGGCTGTCGGCTCATTTACGGCATAAATAAGGCGTTTCAGCTTATGCTAAAGGAGTTCAAAAAGGTGCGGCATAAATGTAAAATCTCCGATTCTAAGAAGATTCAAATTTATGTTTGCACTGGCTACATAGTTACAGGCAAAGAGGACTACTTAATTTTGAAAAATCCTGACAACTAAATCTTACAATCATCTATTAAAAGCAGAGCCTTCAAAAAGCACTCTGCTTTTTTCTTGAATTATTTAAACTTCGCCTAATAGCCATTTGCTATCTTAGTGTCAAGTTTTGATTTTCTCCTTAAAAGCATCAATGGCTTCGCTTATGGATTTATAACAATTATAATTATAGGGAGGTTTTTTCAACTCAAAACAATCAACGAACTTTTTTATCATATAATTATGGATTATATGGGGGCTACCCTTAAACAACAACATATATTCTTTCGCAGCAACAAATTGTTTGCCCCTCATGTGAAAATAACCAATTATTCCAATGTTTTCGTCAAAGACTAATCCTTGAAACCCATGCTCGTAGTCTGTGTTGAAATGAAATTTTATATCCAAGTCGTATGATTTTGATAAATCAGCCCACGCTTCACCGCTTTCTTTGAGGTCGTCATAACGATTCATATCATAGCCCATTCTGAAAAGAATATGTATTTCGGTATTCTTGTTTATTTTCCCATTTTGCGCTAACATCCGAATTAATTCTCTGCAAAACGACACTCTGCTTCCGATAATGTCTACTGAGCTTACAGGTTCTTTCAATAATCTAATCAATACTTCTCCGGCTTCTTTTATAGTTATTATTTCGGGCTCCATTTTGCTTGAATATATTTCCTTCAAGTTATTAATTTCTGCTTCCAATATTTGTTTTTTATCTTCTGTCTTATTAAGCTTTCTCTTGAAAATAATAGAAAGAAAGCCAAATATTCCCGCTATTATTGATGCTATTATTATTGCCGTAGCTTCTGTCATGGCTTATTTTCTCCCTTCAAATATTCTAACGACAGATTATAGCCATACCCAGCGACACGCACCATATCGCCGAGCGAATAATCTATATGCAGATTATACTACACATTTAGCACTTTCTCTACTAATCTGTCACAATGGCAATCCTTGCCACAAACCAAATCAAAAATCAAAAATGTAATACAAAAAACTATAAAAGTTGGGACAAATCCACTTTTAGTCAGCAATATAATGTAAGAGGGTCTTTTTAGATCTTAAAAAAATATTCATAAAAGCTGTAAAAATACCCTTCCAAAACGCCTAAAAAATCAAGTTATGTAGAGAGATACCTGTCAGCCCAGATGAGTAATGAGAAGTCTTGTATCCTCTTTCGTCCGCACCAGCGGGCGGCGTACCTTGAAAACTAAATCACGCTGCCGCAAGGATACCGAGGGCGCAACCTTGCTAATGCCGTTTCGTGGGAGGCGGTGCAGTAGAGGCCTTGCGACGCGGTGCGGAAAGTATATTGAAAGACATCACGCTGGAGCAAACCTCCAAAAGAGAACGGGATTTGGAAATCGTGTAATGAGTGCGATGGGCAGGCTCATGGCTTGCCATCATTTCTTTGTGAGCATGACTTGTATTTTTCATCCCATTGTCGCATTTTATCATGAACGGTTTTACTGTTCTATATCAACGTTGCGATTTAAAACCTCGACATGAATAAACGATTGTAATACTTTTACATGGCTTAATTTACTGTCTAAACGATTGAGTTAAAAGTCGAAAAATAAAGACCGTATTGAAATCTGATATGACATATGCTATTCTAACAAGAGTGAGGGATATATATCATGTGGCCAGAGTTCATTATATCACTAATAATATTAGTAATAATAATATTATCGGTGTCAAATTTAATAAAAAATTCACAACCACAAGTGAGTTATGACGCATCTGCAATAAATGATATGAATGGTTATATGTTCGAACGTTATTGCGCCCAATTATTAGGATATAACGGATTCTTAAATGTACAAGTCACAAGAGGAAGCGGCGACCGTGGCGTTGATATCGTATGTTTGAAGGATTATAAAAAATATGCGTTCCAATGCAAGCGCCAAACAGGCAATATAACTCGCAAAGCAGTACAAGAAATATATACCGGAATGGCGATATATAAATGTGATATCGGTGTAATACTAACAAATTCAAAATTTGCTGATAGCGCAATAAAAGACGCCCGCGATTTGGGAATTTGGTTATGGGATGGTGCTAAGTTGCGTAGCTTACATTTTATTAATACTAATTCTAAAAATGCAAACAGCACAAACAGTTTCCCCAATTATAACAATCCCAGCGATGATGATTTATATGAGAGCCATGAATTGAACCAGGAATATAGTGACTACGATGAGTTAAATGGGAACGAGCTAAACAACTCTTTTATCAATACTAATGATAACTACATGGGTTTAAATAATATCGATAGTCCTAAAAAAGAATTTGTAATTAACGGCACAATCTGCGACGAAAAATCTTTTGAAGCTTCATGAAAGATAAAAAATGTGCCATTAAAGTTACACTATTTTATAAAATGAAGACAAAAACGAGAAAAAGATTTGGAATAAGAAAAAAGAGCTAACTACTGGCTTAAAGAATAATCTTAACTCAGGTTTTTTACGAGGTTGGAAGAAAAAAGGCATAGTTGGAATAAGGCTAGAAATAGGGCGTAAATACTCTTAATATAGAGAGTCATGATATTTAATTGATATTTTGTTGAATTATACTACTTAAACATGCTATAATTTACGATATGAAAAAATTCGGTTTTTTGATTATATGTTATGAAAATAATTATCTATGTGTTAGCTAGATACCATTTAGGAGACGTACTTTATGATTGAAATGTTTCGACCTTTCCCTTTTGAAAATAACAGCGAGCAATGTGTATATGCACAGCTTATTATAAGAGAACTTAAGATAAACGAAGATGGTTACGAAAATGTAATTGTTGATATGTCTTTAATAAATAATACCATGATAGATTATGAAGTTGAAAACTGCGAGAGTAATAAAAATAGCCCAAGGTACTTCTATGAGTTTACCGGTCAGTCTATCTGGGACAATCATTATTACGATATAAAAGATATATATTATCCTTATCTTTGTATAAAAAAAATGCAATTAGGAGAATACAACAATGAAATAATGCATAAAGTCCGGATAATACCTATTAAGGAAGATGAAGAAATTATTTACAAAAGGGAGTTTAGAAAAAGCCCCGCGTTTTATGGTGAGATACTATTTTCCGCTAGTCCTATTATTGCGCGAAAAGCTATTATTATTATTGAGGACATATGCGAAACCCCTAAACAACTAAAGCGTATTTATGATGTATGGAATTCTAGCATACATAACTCCCTAATAAGTGATGCAAATGGAATTGAATTAGAGCTTAATAATGTTCTGAATTATGTTAACAATTTAGATGTGAATATATATAATGTAGGTCAGGCTAATTGTATATATTTAAAAATGAATAATGAAATTGGAGCTTTCTTTGACATTGGTATCACCAGATCTATGAAATGTAGAGATAAAGAATCAATTGAACAATCGTTAAAAGAAATAAGTGGATTAGACGCAAAGCTGGTTATTTTATCTCATTGGGATTTAGACCATATTTTAGGGATCTCATACGCACATGAATCTCTTAATGATTGCGTATGGGTTGCACCAAATTTTCTTCATGTCTACAATAACGTGTCGATGTCAGTTAAACGATTATGTAATTATTTAGTTAATTCGGGAGCTAAATTATTATTAGTAGATGAAAGTTTTTCAAACCGTATTGTATATCGTTCACCTTGTCACAAGATAGAAATATGGAAAGGTGTAGAAAAATCTGTTAACAACATTAGCAAAGCAAATAATTCCGGATTAATTCTAAAACTCTCTTTAAATAAAAAATTTCTTTTTCTCGGCGACTGTGAAAACTCAGTAGTTCCTAACCGCTTGCGAGATTCATATGAATATGTAATGATTTCACATCATGGTTCGAAAATGAGCAATCCTAATTGCTTACTAAAAATGTCGGCAATCAATTCGTGTGCGTATGTTTCATATGGTGAGGAGAGTAGCGGAAATTTTCATTTAAATGATAATCTTGAGGATGAGTACAAAAAATTAAACTATAGACTTAAGAAAACATGTGATTTAGATTTTGACAATGTAAAATACAAAGTTAGCTTATTATGATAATAAAATTTAGCATAACTTACATCTCTCTATCGCTTCTCTGTTTTCATAAACTAGCGGAAACTCATTTATGAGGTTTTTTATACTATATCTTTCGTAAACCCCTTGACGAAAGTGTAAACCTTTTACTGCTTTCTTTTCTTTGCATCCTCACTATTCAAGAAGTGGTAAAACTTTTCTGACCTGATTTTGGGAAAACACTCTCTGTTTTAAAATTCAATACCGATTATCAAAAATCCGCGTAGTCTTCTTCTCGCTCCTGGGGAGTTCGCCGATGCTGACGGCTTTTGCTTTGGGGATGACGCCGATAGTGTCTTTGAACATCTTTTCAACGGTTTTCTCGATACCATGATATTGGGCTTGGCCGAGGTTCGTTTCGAAGAAGAGGGTCAGGATATCTTTTCCGTTTAGGTGATCGATCATAATCTGATATTCACTACTGACATCGGCGATAGACGACAATAGTTCATCAACACGGCTTGGGTAAAGAATCGTGCCGCGGATTTTGACCATATCATCAGAACGCCCGATGATAGCATCTATTCGCATATAATCAAGCCCGCATTCGCATTTCCCGGGGACAATTCTCGTTAAATCATGGGTACGGTAGCGTATTAGCGGCGCCCCTTCCTTTTTGAGCGTCGTTATAACCAACTCGCCGCTTTCGCCATCAGGCAGAACCTCTCCTGTCGCAGGATTAATAATTTCACAGTAAATATAATCCGTCCAAATATGCATCGCGCTTTGATGTCCGCAGTTAATCCCGATTCCCGGGCCATATATTTCGGTTAGCCCATAGATATCATATAATTCAACTCCCAGTTCATCCGCAATACGGCGGCGCATTTTTTCGCCCCATCTTTCCGAACCGATGACACCCTTCCTGAGATGGATTTTATCCCTGATTCCGCGCTTCTCGATTTCTTCCGCAATTAAAAGCGCATATGAAGAAGTGGCGCAAAGTGCGGTTGATTTCATATCAATCATCATCTGCAATTGCTTATCGGTGTTCCCGGGCCCCATCGGAATCGCCATCGCCCCTAAAAGTTCCGCGCCCAACTGAAAACCAATCCCCGCAGTCCATAAGCCGTACCCGGGGGTGATATGGATACGGTCTTTTTCGGTAAGCCCCGCCGTTTGATAGCATCGCTTAAACATTATCGCCCAATCGTCAACATCTTTCTTGGTATAGGGAATAATGACAGGGGTTCCCGTAGTTCCGCTTGAAGAGTGGATACGAACGACTTTTTCATCAGGTACAGCCGAGAGCCCGAGCGGGTAAGCACGGCGCAAATCCTCTTTTTCGGTGAATTTAAGCTTCCTGAAATCTTCAAGCGAATTAATATCGGCAGGGTTAACATCGGCGAAATGCTCATGATAAAAAGCGCTTTTCTTCGCGTTGATTATTGTCTTTTGAATATCAGCTAACGGGAACATATTTTTCCTCCTAACGTAAAGGCCGCAATGTTTTCATCTTTAAAACGGGGCATTTCATGAATTGTTTCTTCGAGTGCTTTTACATCGAACGGAAACAGGCTGTTTGCCGCCGCCGCGCCCAATAATGCCGTATTGATCATTTTGGCGTATTTCTCTTTGATTGTTTGCCCGCTTACAATGATAAGATTCTTAACATTTGCTTTTATGTAATCAATTACCTCATCAGGATTATATGGACTCCCCGTTCCCGCGACGGGATAAACAGGGCTGTCGCACATAACGANGGTTCCTTTTTCCGCTAAAAAAGCCAATTGCCTGGCGGCTTCGGAAGGTTCGAAGGCGATTATTAAATCGGCATTCCCCTGCTTAATCAGCGGTGAGTGGATATTATCGCCGATGCGGGTATGACCCAAAACGCTGCCGCCGCGCTGTGCCATCCCGATGGTTTCGGTGGTGCGGACGTCTAAGCCTGATTTCATGGCGGCTCCGGCGATTAATTTGGATGCCAGCACCGTTCCTTGACCGCCGACACCTGCAATTAGGATATTAAATGTCATTTTGTAGCTTCCTCCTTTACCGAAATAGCGTTAAAAGCGCAAATATCGGAACAGACAGTACATCCGACACAAAGCGCATTATCGATGATAGCTTTATCTTCCTTAATACTTATCGCCGGGCAACCGGGTTTTGTAACGCAAAGTTTGCACCCTGTGCATTTATCTTTATCGACGCCGGCTTTTCGCCGGCTTTTTGCAAGTACAATACATGGCGACTCGAACAAAACAACCCGCACACCGCTCACATCTATTACTGATTTAACGGCATCTAAAGCCGCATTTCGATCCATCGGGTCAACACAGATAAATTGCGCGACATCCAAAGCTTCAATAATCCGCTTAATACTGACTTTCGGCGGTTTATTGCCCATCATCGTGATTCCCATCCCCGGATGAGGCTGATTGCCTGTCATAGCTGTGGTTGAGTTATCGAGGATAATAACGACGATATCGGTTTGATTATAAACGGCGTTAATTAGCCCGGTAATTCCTGAATGGAAAAAGGTGGAGTCGCCGATAAAGGCGAAATGTACGGCATCAGGTTCGGCACGTTTAAGCCCTTGCGCGACAGTAATACCGCCGCCCATGCAAAGGCAGGTGTCAACCATATCCAGCGGTTTGGCGTTTCCCAGCGTATAGCAACCGATATCGCCTGTAAAGACCGCTTTTTTCCCTTTGGCGGCTTCTTTGACCGTCAAAAAAGACGCTCGGTGCGGGCATCCTGCACAAAGAACGGGCGGGCGGACAGGCAGAGGAGGCAGACTGACAGTAGATTTATTTTGATTCACGATTTCAGCGCCTAAGAATGAATCAACCGCTCTTGTAACGCTGTCAATCGTATTTTCGCCCGCGTTGTGGATATGTTCGGTGTGTTTGCCGAATATTTTTACATTAAAACCATATAGACCGCGAAGACGGATGAGTTCATCCTCGATAACGGGGTCGAGTTCCTCGATAACCAGAATTTCTTCTAACCCTTCGATGAATTTAAGCGCCAATTTATCGGGAAAGGGAACGGTCGAAATTTTTAGCAATTTACATTCACGCCCTGCAAGGGCTTCTCGCGTGTGCGCATAGCTGACGCCGCCCGAGATAATGCCTTTCGTACCGCCGCCTGTTAGGATATTTTGGTCATATTCGGAAAATTCCTCGCGGATGTCTAAGAGACTTTTTTCGATTTTTATTTTTTCGGCATATGATAAGCGCGGGAAGATGACCCGGCGACCGTCTTTTTGGAATCCGCGGATTTGTGTCTTGGGTAAAGCGGGTAAAAGTTCGATGGAAGAACAACTGTGGCAAACCCTTGTCGTTGGGCGGAAGAGAACAGGACGCCCATATTTTTCGGAATGCGCGAAGGCATCGGCAATCATTATGTATGCTTCTTCAGGAGTTGACGGGTCGAAGAGAGCCAGTTTGGCGAACTTTGCAAAATGTCTGGTATCTTGTTCCGTTTGCGATGAGATGGGACCGGGATCATCGGCGACTAAGATTACCATTCCGCCTAGTACGCCGACATAATTAAGACTCATGAGGGGGTCGGATGCAACGTTTAACCCGACTTGCTTCATCGTCACCATTGTTCTGGCTCCTGTATACGATG